>JAIUMW010000025.1 GCA_022565365.1 Oceanicaulis sp. | reverse complement strand
TCGTCTTTGTCGGCATTGATGTGATCGGGCGCTATCTCACCGAAATCAACGTCACCTCGCCCACCGGCCTGCAGGAGCTGCGGCGGTTTTCCGGCGTGGACGGCTCGGCCCTGATCGTGGACTGGGTCGAAGCGCGCCGGGCATGAGCGCGATGGACGAGACCACCCTGCGCCTGCAATGGGCGCTGAGCTACCCCTTCGCCCGCCCGCGCGAGGCCTTCGTGTTCCTCAACGGGGCGAGCTGGCCGATTACTTCGTCCGAAGGCGGGTTCGCGGACTGGCGCGTGCGGGCGGGCCGGATCGCGGCGCGCCTGTCTCAACTACTCGCCCCGCGCCAGCTGGCCGATTTCGGGGCCGGCGCCTATCACGCCGTGGCCGCCGTGGGCTCCAACGCCGCGCCGGGCCAGCTGCGGCGCAAATTCGCGGCCCATCTTGATGATGTGGCGATCCTGGTCATCCGCATCACCGTGCCCGATCATATCGTCGCCTACGCCAACCGGCTGGCCGAATATGCGTCGGTGCCCGCCACGCTGGTGGCGCGTCCGGGCGCAAAGGCGCAGGTCTGGGCGACGCTGCTGTCCAACCGCGACTATGACACGATGAACGCCACCGAGGACCGCGGCGAGATTTATGACGGCGTGCCAATCGCGCCGATCGATGCGCCGCAGGCCGTCACCCGGCCGTTTGAGGCCTATGCGTGCCTGACAGGCTGTTTGCCGCTGCGCGTGGCCGCCTTCCCCTCAACCGGGTGCGCCTGGCCCGAGGGCGGGCAGTGGGAGGCGCAGGCCCTGGCGATTGATGCGCTGGGCCTCGATCTGCCGGTCGACCGGTTCATCATGGAGAATGTCGGTGACCCGGCCCTGTGCAAGGCGCGCGATCAGGCCCTGTCGGCGGTCTTTCCCGAAAACCGCTGGATCAGCGCGTCGGGGTCATAGGCCTGATCGGCGCGCGGGCGGTACATCCACGCAATCGCCCCGCCGATCAGGGCGAAGGGCGCGCCCATCACCGCCAGCAGGCCGGCGTTTCTCGCCAGCAGCATGTATCCGGCAAAGCCCAGCGCCGCGATCACCATGGCGAGCCCCGCGGCGCACAGGATGAGGCGGGTGCGAAGCGACGGGCCCTCGCGAAACGCGATCTCGCCCGCGCGCGGGCGCAGGGCGGTGTGAAGCGCGATGATCGTCTTGCGGAAGGCATAACCCTCATCGCTCCAGCCGCCGCCGGGCTTGAGGCGGCGCGAACCAAACGCGATCTCGCTGGATCCCGCGCGCACGCGGCACACCACCAGCGCGCCGGTCCCTGCGCCGGGGGCGGGCTCCACGGTCAGGCGCACTTCGGTGACGGCGGCAAGATCGATGCGCCGGGCCAGCACGCCCTTGTCAGACAGATCGATCCGGTCGGGATAGAGGCTCACCGTCCGCGTACGCGCCAGCGGCGAGCGGCGATCCTCGAGCATGATGACCGGCGCGGACGCACTCATGACATGCGCCCGCACTTGCCCTGAACGGGCGAACAGGGCAGCGTCAGCAAAATGAGCATGGCGCGCAAATTCCTCGTGATCGCAGACGACTCCGACGAGAGCCGTCTGGCTGCATACTTTGCTGCGCGCCGGGCGCGCAATACCGAAGGCCTTGTGGTGATCCTGGCCGTCGCCCAGGTGGAAAGCTCGGGCGAGCTGTGGCTGGGCGTGGGCGATGCGATGCGGGCCGAGGCGCTGCACAATGCCGAAACGGCGCTGGAGAGCCTGGCCGAAGACGTGGAAGAGGTCACGGGCGCACGCCCTGAAGTGATCCTGCGCGAAGGCGTGCTGCTGGATGAATTGCGCAAGCTGATCGAGACCGACGACGCCATCGCCATTCTGGTGCTGGGCGCAGCCTCCGACAGCGAAGGTCCCGGCCCGCTGGTCAGCGCGCTGGGCCGCGGCAAAGGCCTGTTCGACGCCCGGGTGATCCCGGTCACCGTCGTGCCCGCCGGCCTGACCCGCGAGCAGCTGAAAGCGCTGGCCTGAGGGCGGACCCGGTCAGGCGCCCGCCACAGGGCTTCCCAACCTAGCTGCGCGGCAGTGTGGCGGCGATGCCGGACACGGACGCGTTGCGCGGGGCGACCGCCTCGCCGTCCGCGTGGACGATCGTGACAATCTCCTGACCCAGCGTGGCGCCCAGCATGGACGGCGCGGCGTCGATGGCGTGGACCACCAGGCCCAGCACATAGGCCGGCGGCTCGCCGGAAGGCGCGTCAGGGTTCACCCGTGCGCGCGACACCTGCAACAGCGTGAGATCGGACAGGGCCCGCACATCCGCGTCGGCGGCATAGGAGCGCGAATCCATCACCAGGCGGTCGGCGTAGACACGCAGCGGCGCCTCGGCGTTGGACGGCATGTTGTTGATCGCCAGATAAGGCCGGGTGATGCGCGCAGAGGCGCCATTGTCCACCAGCGCAAACTCAAAGCTCAGCTCAGCGCGGCGCGGAGCGAAGCGGGCGATGGCCTCGGCCGTTACACGCGCCGTGACCAGGCGCTCCGGCCCCTCCATCTCCGTGGGAAGACGGACCAGCAGGCCATCTGCGAACGCCGGTGGCAGCAGGGTGAAGCCCGCAGCGCCGTCGCCGCGCGCCAGCATCAGCCCGCTTTCGCTGCTGAGCTGGACGGGGAAGCGCTGCTGGCTGATCTCGCAGCCGCCGGTATCGCGGTGACGCTGCAGCGTGATGGCCAGCTGGTTGGTCATCGTCTGCAGGTGTGGCGGCAGACCGACGGCGAAGCTGTTGCCGTTGCCAGGCTGAAGCCGGCGCGAATCAATCATTTCGCCATTGAGGAAGGTGTGAACCAGATTGGTGACGCCGTCGGGACCCACCGGCAGGCGCAGGTCCAGCGCCACGGCCTCGGGCAGACGCCCGCCAGGCAGGTCGGCCAGTGAATACTCCATGCGCCAGGTCCGGCTATTGGCGATATTCTGCACAGACGTGTCTGCGCCGAACGCCGTCAGCGGGGTCATCGCCGCATCCGGGGACAGATCCTCAAAAAGCACGGCGTCGATGACATCGGAGCGCGCGATGGAGGCCATCTCGCTGGTCAGGAAGTCCACCGTCTCGAAGCGCTCGGCGTCCATCACGGCCACCATGGTGGCGCCGGCCCGGCGGAACAGCCCGGCGCCGGTGGGCGCGCGCTCACGCACCGGCGTAAAGCCGGCGCGGCGCAGCGCCTCGGGCGAGGCCGCCAGAACGAGGCCGCGCTCACCGGGCTGAACCCGTTCAGCTGCGGTGGCCAGGTCAATCATGTCAATGCTGTAGCCGTTGCGCGCCAGGCGCGAGCCCAGGCGCACGGCCAGCTGGAACCAGGCATCGCCCTCTTCCATGGCGATCGTGACGCGGCGCGGGGTCAGCGCCATCACATCGCGCACCGAGGTCAGCGGGCCGTCAAGATCCACCTCGATGCCCGAGCCGGCGGAGAACGCCACCATCGCCCCCATGGAGCGCTCGTTATGGCAAAGATCATCGGGCAGATCGCCGGTGAGCTGGAAGGCCACACGCGCATTGGACGCGCCGGCCAGCTCGTTGGTCAGGTCGAACACCCAGTTGAAGTTGCGCAGGCCAGGCGTCAGGCGGCGCTCCATGACGCGCTTGCCATTCACTGTGACCTGAAGGGCGGTCACGGTATCGGGGCCGACGTCCTGTTCGCCGGTCAGCACCAGACGCACAGCGCGCGGCCGCTGGTCGCGCACCAGCGGGAGGGTCAAATGGGCGAAGGACGGAAATCCGGAGACGACAACGCCGGTGTCCGCGCCGGCATCCTCAAAGCGGATGCGGTGGCGCCCTTCGACACCAATGACGGCCTGGGCGTTGGTCAGGCGCTCGGCCGTGCGCGTCACGAACGTGCCGAAATCACCCTGGCCGGCATTGAGCTGGCCGGACACGAAAAGCGTGACGACACTGACGACTGCAATGATTCCCAGCGACGCTGAAAACCAGGGAAAGCGCCGCTTGTCTTCATGATTCGATTTCATGGACAGCCCCTTTTGAGCATCTGCTCCATCGCCCAGCCCCGGGCGTTAGAAGAAAATTTACGATGCCAGACATGAAGCCCTATTGAGGCTTGCAAAGGTCTGGAATCCGGCGCGTGGCGGGTTTAATTGCGGCACGAATGTGTCAGGCCCCCAACCAGACTCGGCCTAAAAGCGAAACCGGACGCCCAGTCTCCACACCGCGCCGCCATAATCACGCGAGGCAATATTGGACTGATTGTCGAGATATCCGGCCGCCGCGAACGCCGTCGTGCGCTCGCCCAGCTGATGCTCGACGCGCGCCTCGGCCAGCAGGCGCTGGTCCGAGCGCGTCACCGGCAGCGCGGTGGAGAACACATCCTTGTAGTCGCGGTCGCGATAGTCGGCGGCGAGCCCCAACGTAGTGCGCGTCCCGGCGCGCCAGCTCACGCCAGCGCCCAGACGGGTCTCGTCAAACGAAAAGGCTTCATTGTCGGCGTCAGCGGTTTCGCGGAAGGCCGACAGGCGCACCTCCCAGGAATCGTCGGGGGCGCGGACATATTGCTCGACCCCGGCGCGCACGCGCGTGGAGCTTAAGCCCTGCAGCGCCGCGCCGCGGAAATCATAGGCGTTGAGGCGCAAGCGCCCCATGGTTTCCAGCGTGCGGTCGCCGCGCGGACGCCAGCGCAGCTGCGCCTCGGCCTCGGGCCGGGTCCACTGGGTGGAGCCGCTGCGCGACAAATGGCTGTAGGCGGCCATCAGGCGGAACTGGAATGTGTTGTCCTGGGTGGTGTTCCAGTACTGGATGCGCGGGGTGAGGAGGAGCGAATCCAGCCCGTCGCGGTCGAAATAGGTCCGCCCGCGCACCTGTTGTTCAAAGCGCAGCACCTGGCGGCCCGACAGAGGCTGCACCCAGCGCGCCCAGTTATTGGAATCAAACCCCGTCGCCAGCCCGAACGGCTGGCCGCCCGGTCCGGCGAGCAATTCATCATCGGGCGAGAACGGGTCATCGCGCGCGATCATGTTGTCCGAATTGAACTCGAAGCGGCCCTCCTGGGCCTCGGCTGCGGCTCCGGCGGCGAGCGCCAGCCCGGCGGCGGCGAACACGATGCGCATGCAATCCCCCTCAATCTCGATCAGCCCCGATTTGGCCGATGTCGGTTTTCGCCTTTATTTTGCCGGTTAATGCGGCGTTAAGATAGGGTGTCGCGCCCAAATGGGGGGCTTGAGCGGCGCAGATCGGGCGATTTTCGGGCAAGGGGGCCTGTGATGGACGAGGGGATCAAGACCAAAACGCGTCCTGCAAAGGCGGACGCAAAACGGCCTGCGGATCCGAAGCCGGCGCCCGGCGCTGCGCGTCTGGACAGTGCGGGGCGATCAGCGGATTTCTTCCGCTCGGTGGATTCCGCGCCCAAGGCCGTGTCGGTGGCGCGCCCCCGCCATGTGCAGGACTTCGCCCTCATCACCTTCGCCTTCATCTCGGTGATCGTGCTGGCCCTGCCTGAACTGGCGCGCGCCTTTGCATGGCCGGTCCCGATCCCGCGCGACTTCGTGATCTTCAGCGCCGACCGGGTCAATTCCATGCTGCCGGTGCGCAGCTTCATTCTGGCGTTCTTCCTCACCTACGCCGTTTTCGCCTATGGCTCGGTGCTGACGCGATCAAAACTGGCCGTGCTGTTCCTTGTGAAATTTGCGCTGGCCTGCGCCATTATCGATGGCGCTGCGTGGCTGAGCTGGCGGTTCGCCGACGCGGTCTGGCCGATCCATTTCCAGCAATTCCTGGCGGGCATGGCGGGGCTCGCGATCTTTCCCCACACCCTGATTTCCAATGCGCGCCTGCCGGTGGATTCCGGCGTGGCCAATCTGCGCACCGGCAAGATCCATGAATACGCGGTGGTCTTCATCCCCGCCGCCATCGCCGCTGTGATCGCCATTATTGTGGCCACGGTTTATGGCGACGAGGCGGGCTATCTGCGCTCCATCGCCATTCTGGGCGGGATGGGCCCGGGCGTGTTCCTGGCC
Organism: Oceanicaulis sp.; assembly: GCA_022565365.1. Lineage (GTDB taxonomy): Bacteria > Pseudomonadota > Alphaproteobacteria > Caulobacterales > Maricaulaceae > Oceanicaulis. Next base: position 14,229 of record JAIUMW010000025.1, on the reverse strand, counting down.
CAGCAGCTGATGACCGGGCAGCTGGCGACCATCGGCTGGGTGCGCAACATGATCTCGCGCCGGCGCGCCTTCGCGCCGCCGGTGACGGTGCTGGTCCCCGCCCATAACGAGGCCCACCAGCTCCACGAAACCCTGCGCGCGGTGGACGTGGCGGCCGCGCGCTATGACGGGCCGGTGCGTGTTGTGGTGATGGAGAACTGCTCTAGCGACGCCACGGCGCGCCTGGCCGAGACAACGCTGGCCGAATGCCGCCATCTGGCCGGCTGGACGGTGGACGCCAGCGACATTCCCGGCAAGGCCAAGGCGCTCAATCGCGGGCTGGACCTGATTGAAGACGAATTTGTCGTGCGTATCGACGCCGACACCACGATCGGGCCGGACGCCATCCGCATCGCCATGCGCCATTTCGCCAACGCCAAGGTCGGCGGGGTGGGCGGACTGCCCCTGCCGCACGAGGGCGAAGGCCTGCTCTCCAAGGTGCGCGCCATCGAGGTGTTGCTGCGCCACGGATTTGTGCAGGTGAGCTTTGGCGCGTTTGGCGGGATTTTCGGCCTGCCGGGCATGTTCGTGATCTACCGGCGCGCAGGCCTCGACGAGGCGGGCGGCTTCACCGAAGGCATGAACGGCGAGGACACCGACATTACACTCGCCATGACGAGCCTGGGCTGGCGCATGGTCTCGGACCCGCGCGCGAAATTCTACACCGAGACGCCCGATACCCTGGCCTTCCTGCGCGAGCAGCGCACGCGCTGGTTCCGCTCGCTCTATCACGTCACCGCCCATAACCGGACCGTGCTGTTCGCCAACGGATCGATCATCGGCTGCCTGGTGCTGCCCTTCACCCTTCTGAACGGGGCGCGGCGCGCGATGATGACGCCGTTGCTGATCTATGGCGTGATCGTGTTTTTGCTGTTTGGCGGCGTGTACGGCCACCCGCACTTCGCCACGGTGGTGGCGGTGGTGCTGGGCATGCCGTTCGTGCTGGCGCTGACCGTGCTGATCATCTGGCGGCGCTTTGATCTGATCCTGATCCTGCCGCTCTATATGGGGTTCCGCTTCCTGCGCTCCTATTACACGCTGGGCTCCACCCTCTCGCTGATTTATCCCAAGCGCCGCGAGGAGCGCGCCTTCCAGGCGCCCAAGCCCCGCCAGGCCCCGCCCTTCACCGAGTAAACGGCATACAGGCAGGGCGAGGCGCAGGCTGTGAGGGGGCGTTAGCGCCCGGCGCCGTCATCCTCTTGCGGAGCGGGCTCGTAGGCCGGTTCGGGCGCAGGCGGCGCTGCGGCGGCTTCAGCTTCACGGCGCAGCACGTCGTCGCAATTGCGCCCGCCATAAAGGCCGTTGAGGAAGTACCAGCGCTTTTCGGCGACGGCCTGGCGGGCCTCCTCTTCCTCGCGGCGGCGCTGGGCGGCGCGGCCCATCAGGCCGCCCACGGCGCCCATGCCGGGAATCGCGCGGCCTGCGCCTGACATCAGGGCGCCATGCTGGGCGAGCGCTGTGGCGGTATTGATCGCATATTCGCTGCCCAGAAGCCCGCCCTCGGGCGAACCGCCGAGAATGTCGGTCTGCTCGGTGGCGGCGGCAACAATTTGCTGACAGCTCATGGCGGTGTCGCCCATGCGCATGATCTGGCCTTCCTGGGCCGACGCTGCGCCGGTCGTGAGAATCGCCGCGCCTGCGGCGGCAAGATAGAGTTTCATGGAATCTGTCCCCGTTCTGGCGCCGGCCGGTCTTCAAGACCGGTCCGGCTTCACCGAACGGGAGGTTAGGCGCCGCGCGAGGCCTGCGCCCTCCCCTGAACAGGGGGGCGAAGCAATGGCTATCGCATTTGCGCCTTGAGCCCTTATTCCCCCCCTTTGAGCGGGGGAATCGCATTTTGACCAGGTTCAGGTGCGACGGCGCGGTCCGCTCTCCCTCCCCCACCGGGGGAGGGAGGAAGCCTGCATGCCTCAAATGGGATCGAGAGGCGGGGGGCGTCAGATCACGCCGCGTTTGGCCAGGGCCTCGATCACGCCGGCCTGTCGCTCGCGGTAGAAATCCTTGGCGGGGGTTGCGACCTGACCGTCCGCCATCAGCGTTTCCGGCGGATGGATGGCGGCGCCGGCATAGGCGCGCGCCCACAGATCCATAGGCTGGCGGGCGAGGAGATTGCCCATGGACACCTTGCGGCGCAGACGGCGCACCAGCCCCACATCCACCTCGCCATAGGCGCACATGGACGGGCCTGAGGCGGCCTCGGCGATGATCAGCCCGCGCGGATCGACGATCTTGGAGCCCCGGTCGGCGCTGGCCTGGGGGATGGGCGTGCCGGTCATGCCGCCGGTATTGGCCGAGACCACATAGGCGAGATTTTCGATCGCGCGGGCCTGTTTGGCGATATTCTTGGGCGTCGCCTGGGGGCTGGAGACTTCCGACGAAGAATGCACGAACACCTCCGCCCCACGCACGGCGTGCAGGCGCGCGATCTCCGGGTGGAGAATCTCTTCTGACGCAATCGCCGCCAGCCGGCCAATGGCGGGGTCGGCCACGGGGAACAGCGCCTCTTCGCCATAGGCGTCGAGATAGGCGTCGAGCACGTCATAGGGGCTGGGCGCATACATGGAGATGAGGCGGCGGTAGCGCAGCACCTGCGCCCCGGCCGGATCGATCACCACACAGGCCTGGAAATACAGGTCGGGGAAGTGCGCGTCGGTCTCATATCCATTCCAGGCCAGGAATATGTTGAAGTCCGACGCGATGGCCGCCATGGCCTCAAACTCCGGCCCGTCCGCGCTGATCGCCGCCTTCTGGCGCCACTGCCCGGCCGTTTCGCGCATGGGAAAGCCGGTGAGGGCATATTCAGGCAGCACCACCAGGCGCACATCAGGACCGATAAAGGCGATGGAGCCGGCGATCTCGGCGCGGATGCGGGCGATGGAGGCCAGCATGCGGGCGCGCGCACTATCCACGTCCGGACAGGCGTTCACCGTCTCGCACAGCGACTGCAGGGCGAGCGCCGTATAGGCGGGGGCGGCTTGCGTCATCACACTGTCTCCTTGCAGTTAACGGCGAACCCAAGACATAGTCCGGACATGAACGCTCCGTCACGGACCCTGGCAGGCCCAACATGACAATTCCTTCCCGGCAGGACGCCGGCGCCGCAACGCGGCTGGCGCCCGACCTGATCGACGAAACCCTGCCCACCCCGCTCTATCACCAGATTTTCCTGGTGCTGCGCGACCGGATTCGCGAGGGCGGATTTCCCGCCGGGGCGATCCTGCCCGGCGAACAGGAGCTGACGCGCCTGTTCAATGTCTCGCGCATCACCGTCAAGCGCGCCATGAACGAGCTGGCCGCCCATGGCTTCGTCACCCGCCATCGCGGACGCGGCACTGTGGTCACCCACAACGCCTCCGCGCCCGTGGTGGAGGGTCGGTTCGACACGCTGTTTGACGCCTTGAAGCGCATGGGGCTGGAGACCCAGGTTCAGCTTCTGGAGGCCGAACTTGTGCGCGCCAGCGAGGAGCTGGCGCTGGAGATGACGCTGGACCCGGGCTGCAAGCTGCAGCGCGCGGTGCGCCTGCGCTCGCTGGAGGGCGACACGTTTTCCTATCTGGTCACCCATGTGCCCTGGGAGATCGCTGCGCGCTACAGCGAGGAGGATCTCAAGACCCAGCCCATGCAGGAATTGCTGCGCCGGGCGGGCGCCGAAACGGTGGAAGCCGACCAGACCATCACGGCGGTGTCGGCCGAGCCGCTGATCGCCTCGGCGCTGCGCATCTCGCCAGGTGCGCCGCTCTTGAAGATCAAGCGCATCATGCGCGGCGCGGACGGGCGCGCTGTGCAGCACATCATCGCCTATTACCGGCCCGAACGCTTCCGCTACCACATGCGCCTGGTGCGCAAGGGCGCCGCCGATGGCGACTGGAGCGAGGCCGAGATGAGCTGAGGCGGTTAAAGGCCGCATGATCTTCCCCTCCGCGCAAAAGATATATAACTATACCATTTGAGGCCGGTCCTGCCGGCTTATCAAGGGGTAAAGCAAGCGGAAGGTGGGCCATGGCGCTCCTGGAACTCCTGCATATTCTGGTTCTGGTCTATTGGCTGGGTGGTGATCTGGGCGCGTTTGTCGCCAGCCGCATCGTCGCCGATCCGGCCCGCCCGCCCGCCGGACGCGCGGCGGCGGCCAAAATCCTGATGGATGTGGACATGGCGCCGCGCATGGCGCTGATCTTCGCCTTCCCCACAGGCTTTGCCCTGGCGGTGTATGAAAACTGGCTGCCCATCGGCGCCATATGGATCATCCCGGCCTTTGCGCTGGCGCTGGTCTGGGCGGTCGCGGCGTGGATGGTGCATCTCAAATCCGGACCGGACGGGCTGGCCAAACGCCTCGACATGGCGATCCGTCTCGCCGCGCTGATCGGCTTTGCCGGCGCGGGCGCAGCGGGGCTCGCCGGGCTGATCGCCCTGCCTTTGTTCATGGCGGGCAAGCTGTTGCTGCTGGCGCTGGCGGTGTTCGCCGGGTTGATGATCCGGCGCATGCTGGCGCCGTTCGGGCCCGCCTTCGGACAGATTGCGGCGGGACAGGGCGATGACGCCGCCAACGCAACCGTCCGCACCAGCCTGTCAAAGGCCCGCATCTGGGTGTTCGTGATCTGGGCCGCTGTGCTGGGCGCCGCCGCGCTCGGCGTGCTGCATCCGGTCTGAGGAGACTGCCCCGCATGACCCAACCTGCTGAAGCCGCCCCGCCCGAAACCCTCGCCGCCGCCCTGGCCGCGATCGCCGGCGCGGATCATGTGCACGCTGGCGCGGCCGCCCGCGCTCTGTACTCACAGGACGTCTGGCGCGAGGGCGCGCGGGTGGATCTGGTGGCGAGCCCGGCCAATGAAGCGCAATGCTCCGCCATGGTGCGCGCCTGCGCAGAAGCGCAAACGCCGGTCTATCCGCGCGGCGGGGGCATGTCCTACACGGGCGGCTATCTGGCCGACCGGCCGGGGGGCGTGTGCCTGGACACCACGCGCATGAACCGGGTGCTCGAGATCAATGAAGCGGGCATGTATGTGCGCGTGGAGGCTGGCTGCACGTGGAAGGCGCTGCACGAAGCGCTGGCGCCTACGGGTCTGCGCACCCCGTTCTGGGGGCCGCTGTCTGGCATATCCTCCACCGTTGGCGGAGGCGTGTCGCAGAACAACGCCTTCTTCGGCGCTGGCGTCCATGGACCGACCGCAGACAGCGTCCTGTCCGTCTCCGTCGCCCTGCCCGATGGCGCGATATTGCGCACCGGAACCGCGTCGGGAGAGACCGGCGCCGGGCCCGCCCGACCCTTCTTCCGTCACTATGGGCCGGACCTGACCGGACTGTTCTGCGGCGATGCCGGGGCGCTGGGGGTGAAGACCGAGATCACGCTGCGCCTGATTCCCGCCCCCGCCCATGAGCGCTGGGCAAGCTTTTCCTTCGCGAGCCGCGATGCCTGCGCCGCAGCGATGGCGGCGCTGGGCCGCACCGGGCTGGCGTGCGAGCTGTTCGCGTTCGATCCGGGCCTGACCGCCGTGCGCATGAAACGCGCCTCGCTGATGAGCGACGCCAAGACCCTGGGCAAGGTGGTGACGGGTCAGAAGAATTTGATGAAGGGCCTCACCGAGGGCGCGAAAATGGCGCTGGCGGGCCGGTCTTTCCTGGGCGAAGCCGATTTCAATCTGCATGTGGTCACCGAGAGCCACTCCAAAGCCGGCGCCGATGATGCCCTGCGCCAGCTGACACTGCTCGCCGAGCGCGCCGGGGGGCGCAGCGTGGAGCCGACCATCCCCAAGGTGATCCGCGCCAATCCCTTCACGCCGCTCAACAATATGATCGGACCGAGCGCCGAGCGCTGGGTTCCGGTCCATGGCATTGTGGCCATGGATGACGGCGCGGCCTGCTGGGCGGAGATCGAGGCCCTGTTCGCCGGTTTGAAAACCCGCTTTGACGCCCATGGCGTGACCACCGGCTTTCTGGTCACGACGCTGTCCACCACCGGCTTCCTGGTGGAGCCGGTCTTCCTTTGGCCCGACGAATTGTTCGATCTGCACCGGGCGCATGTCGAGACGGGCTATCTCAAAACCTTGAAACCCCGCCCCGCCGATCCGGCGGCGACGGAGCTTGTGGCTGAAGCGCGCGCGGCGGTGGTGGACATTTTCACCCGCTATGGCGCAGCGCATTTCCAGATCGGGCGCACCTATCCGCTCGCGCGCACGCGCTCGGCTCCGGCGCTGGCGCTGTTGCGCGCCATCAAGGCGGAGCTGGACCCGAATGACATGATCAATCCTGGCGCCCTCAGGCTTGGAGAGACGGCATGAGCCGGACGATATCCGTGCGCAATCCGCGCACCGGCAAAACCGATTACCGCTTCACCCCGCCCTCTGAAGCCGACCTCGCCGCGACGGCGTCGCGCCTGCGCGCAGCTCAGCCCGGCTGGGCGGCGCTCTCCATCGAAGAACGCATGGCGCGGCTGGCAGGCTGGGCCGATATCATGGCCCGCGATATCGACGCCATCGCGGCGGCGCTGGAGGCTGATACCGGGCGGCGCCGGGTGGCGCGGCTGGAGGTGGAGGGGGTTTGCGCCTCGATTCGCGGCTGGGCGCAGGGCGCGCCCCTGCTGGCCCCCAAGGCGGACTGGACGCCCGGGCGCAGCAACCCGGCGCTGAAGCATTCAGGCCAATACATCCCCTATTCCCTCGTCGGCGTGATCAGCCCGTGGAACTTCCCCCTCACCCTGTCGCTGATTGACGCCATTCCGGCGCTGGCGGCGGGCTGCGCGGTGCTGATCAAGCCCTCTGAAGTGACGCCGCGCTTCGCCGAACCGGTGGCGGCCAGCATCGCGCAGGCCGGTCTGTCTGATCTGATCGCCTTCGCGCCGGGCGCCGGCGAGACCGGCCAGCAGGTGATCGGCCTGAGTGATCTGGTCTGCTTTACAGGTTCGGTCCCCACCGGGCGCAAGGTGGCCGCCGCCTGCGCGGAACGTCTGATCCCGGCCTTTCTGGAGCTCGGCGGCAAGGACCCGCTGATCATCACGCGCAGCGCCGATATCGATCTGGCGGTGCGCGCGGCCTTGCGCGGCTCGGTCCTGTCCACCGGCCAGGCCTGCCAGTCCATCGAGCGCATCTATGTGGACCGGGCGATCCATGACGACTTCCTGGCGCGCCTGATCAAGGCGGCCGAAGGCGTGCGCCTCAACTGGCCGGATATCACGCAAGGCGAGATCGGCCCGATCATCTTTGAAAAACAGGCCGCCCTGATCGCCGCCCAGATCAAGGACGCGAAATCCAAAGGCGCGCGCGTGCACACCGGCGGCAAGGTGGAGCGCCATGGCGGGGGCTTGTGGATCCGCCCCACCGTCCTCTCCAACGTCGACCACACGATGGCGATCATGACCGAGGAGACCTTCGGGCCCGTCCTGCCCGTGATGGCGTTTGAGGATGTGGAGGAGGCGGTGGCGCTGGCCAATGACACGGTGTTCGGCCTGTCAGCCGCCGTGTTCGCGGGCGACCTGGCTGAAGCTGAAGCCGTCGCCCGCCGCCTGGAAGCGGGCGCGGTCTCGCTCAAAGACGCGGCGCTGACGGCGCTGTTCTACGAGGCGGAAAAGCAGAGCGTCCGTCAATCGGGTCTCGGTCCGTCACGCATGGGCGCGGCGGGTCTGACGCGCTTTTACCGGCGCCAGGCGCTGATCGCCAATACCGGCGCCCCCGCTCCGCTGGAGGCGTTCCGCGAGGAAAGCTGAAGTTGGCGGCTCAGCTGATATGGATGAACAGGAGCGCGGCCAGATACGCCGCATAGGCGCCCGCCAGCACAATGCCGGAGATGCGTCCGATGGGGCGCTTCATGAACACAAAGGCCGCGCCGATCAGCATGGCGGCGCCCATGACCCAGAAGTCAAAGCGCACGAAGCTGTCTTCGATCGTGATCGGCGCGCGCGCCAGATGGGCCGACACCGCCGTCAGCCCGCCCACGGCGGCGATGTTGAAAATGTTCGAGCCGATGATATTGCCGAACGCCATGGCGGCCTGCTTGCGCAGGGCGGCGACGATGGCGGTGGCGAGCTCTGGCAGGCTGGTCCCGACCGCCAGCAGGGTGAGGCCGATGACCGCCTCGCTGATGCCCAGCTCGCGCGCGAGCACTGACCCGTTGGACACCACGAAATGCGCGCCCCGCGGAAGGAGGGCGAGGCCGATGAGGATGAACACCGCGATCATCCCGGCCGAACGCGGCAGGCCGTCCATATTGTCCACGTCCGTCATTTCTGACAGCAGCGGGTCGGCGGCGGCTTTGGGGCGTGTGGCTGAATACCCCAGCCAGATGATGTAGACGAGGATCGCCCCGATCAGCACCCAGCCCTCGCGCAGCTCGAACGCGCCGTTCAGGCCGAAGCCGATGAACAGGGCGGTCAGACCCATGGCGATGGCAGTGTTGGTGCGCACGCCCGGCGCGCGCGTGACCAGCGGAGCGAACAGCGCCGCCACGCCCAGCACCATCAGGATATTGGCGATGTTGGAGCCGACGATATTGCCATAGGCGAGACCCGGTGCGCCCTGGATCGCGGCGGCGACCGAGACCACCATTTCCGGCGCGCTGGTGCCGAAAGCCACCACCGTCAGGCCGACCACCAGGGGCGGAACGCCCATCTTGCGCGCCATCGCCGTTGCGCCACGCACCAGCACGTCGCCGCCCACGAGCAGCAGTACGATCCCGATGGCGATCATCAGGATAAGGAGGAGTGTCTCGGCCAAGAGCGTGGCCCCCGCGTCTCGCGGTTTGCGGCGCTAGTCGAGCCGCTTGTTGTCGATCAGGTTCAAAATCGCGAACACGCCGAAGCAGAGACCAAGGGCGATCAGGGCGGCCATGGGCGTACCTTTCCACAAAGCAGGAACGAAGCGGTGTCCGCTGTGGATATAGACCGCCTTGCCCTGTGACGGAAGGGTGCACGCACGGGCTATGACAGAGCGGCGACCTCTGGTTATATTGTAATTCACTGTGGACCGGACGGGCGATAAATGGTCAACGCGCCGAATGCAGACGATCTGACGCGCAGGCTAGGCACTCTGGTTCAGAGCGCCAGCCACATGCTGGTCGTCATGGCGCTGGACCGCACGATTCTCTGGGTCAACCGGGCCTGGGAAACGCGCACAGGCTATGGGCTGGACGAGGTGCGCGGGCACAATCCGGGACAGTTCCTGCGCTGCCCGGACACCGGCCCGGATGTGGGCCCGACCCTGCGCCGGGAGATGGAGGCGGGCCGGCGGGTGCGCGTCGACATGCTGTGCGAAAGCCGCGATGGCGAACGCTACTGGCTGAATATCGACGTGCAGCCCACCTATGGCCCCGACGGCGCCGTGGACGGGTTTGTCGCGGTCCATACCGAAATCACCGAGCGCAAAATCCAGGAACAGGCCGCAATTGCCGCGCGCAACCGGCTGCAGGCGACGTTGACCGCCCTGCCCGACATCGTGCTGGAGCTCGACAACGAGGGGCGGTTTACTGCTGTCCACGTGAGCGATCTCGGAAAACTGACCGCACCGCCCGACCGGCTGATCGGCGGCTCGCTCGAAGACATGCTGCCACCCGAAATCGCCGCTATCGGTCGAGCAATCATGGCTGAGGTGGACGCCAGAGGTGTTGCCAGTGGCTATCGCTATCAGCTTGAGACACTTGAGGGCAGGCGCTGGTTTGAAATGTCCGCCGCCATGAAGCCATCCGAACATCCTGGCGCTGCGAACGAATACATTCTGGTCGCCCGCGACATCACTGAGCTACACCGTGCCGAAACTGAGCTGAAGGCCGAGCGGGACTATCTTCACGCAATCATCGAAACCAGCGCCGGCACCCTCACCGTGCTTGATGAGAGCGGACAAATCATTTTTGCGAATGCGGAAGCTGAACGCATTCTTGGTGTCAGTGCTCGCGAAGCCGAGCAACGGCGCTTCAATTCCACGGAATGGAAGATCATATGCGATGACGGGGGTCCCTTCCCGCATGATGAACTGCCGTTCGCTGTCGTCATGCGAACGGGACGCAGCGTACGCAACATCAGGCACGCCATAGAAAGTTCCGACGGCGAGCGCCGACATCTTTCCATCAATGCTGCTCCAGTCCGGGTGAATGGGCAGCTCTTGGTTGTCTGCCAAGTAAACGATGTCACCAGTCTGTTCACAGCTCAGGCAGCCTTACAAGGCGCGAACCAGCGCCTCGACCTGGCCGTTACCGGATCGCTCATGTCGATCTGGGACAATGACATGATGAAAAGGAAGCTCTACTTCTCCCCGCGCTTCAACGAGATCATCGGTGGACCGCCGGGCGATTGGACCGGCTCTACAGATGAGTTTCTGGACCGGCTGCACCCAGAGGACAGACCGCGAATCGAAGCAGCGGTGCAGCGCCACCTGGCGACTGACGAACCGTATAATGAGGAAATGCGCCTTCGCGACGAGCGCGGCGGCTACGTCCATGTGCGCGTGCGCGGGCGGGCGATCCGCGACGAAGCCGGCGAGGCGATCCGCATGGCCGGCTCGCTCATTGACATCACCGCAGAGCGCGCCGCCGAGGCGGAGGCCCGGCGAGAGGGCGTGCGCGCCCAGATCGCGCTCAGGGCGGGCAAGCTGGGCGTTTGGGAACAGGATGGCGCCACCGGCCTGGTCAGCATGGATGCGACCCTTGCCGAGCTGATGGGCAGGCCAGAACTCGCCGACACGCCAATGACGCCGAAGGAGGCCTACGCCTTCACCCATCCCGATGACCTGGACCAGGCGGCCGGACTGCTGCGCCGCCTGGTCGCTGGCGAGGTGGACGAGATCCAGTCGGAGCACCGTATCGTGAAGCGCGACGGCACGCCGGTATGGGTTCTCGCCCAGGTCGGCGTGGTTGGGCGCGACGCCTCTGGCAAACCCCTGCGACTCGTTGGGATCACTCAGGACCTGACCGAGCGCAAGGCGGCCGAACTTCGCCTGCAGCAATTGCTCGACGCCGCTGAGGCCGCCAGCGCCGCCAAATCGCAATTCCTGGCCAATATGAGCCATGAAATCCGCACGCCCCTCAACGGCGTTCTGGGCATGGCCCAGTTGATGGAAATGACAAATCTGGACGCTCGCCAGCGCAGTTATGTGGAGACCATCCGCTCCTCGGGCCGGGCGCTGCAGGCGGTGATCGAGGATGTGCTCGATATTTCACGCATAGAAGCGGGCAAGCTGACCCTGGCGCCTGAGCCGGCGCTCATCGGCGACATCATTGCTCGGACGCTGGCTACAGTCGCCGGCGACGCGGCCCGCAAGCGGCTGGAGATTGTGACAGAGATCGATCCGGCGCTGGAAACGCCGGTGAGAGTCGACTCCCAGCGCCTGATCCAGGTGCTGACCAACCTCATCTCCAACGCCGTCAAATTCACCGGGCGCGGCCAGATCGCCGTGCGCGCCCGCGCCTTGCCCGGCGGCTGGATCCGGTTTGAGGTGCAGGATACGGGTCCAGGTCTCGACCGTACGCTGCAGCAGCGCGTGTTCGAGCGTTTCAGCCAGGCCGACATGAGCCACAGCCGCACCCATGGCGGCGCCGGGCTGGGGCTGGCCATCGCGCGCGAGCTGACCGAGCTGGCCGGCGGGCGCATCGGTGTGGAGTCCGAGCCCGGCCAGGGCGCGCTGTTCTGGGTCGAGCAGCCGGCGCCGCCGTGTGACCCGGCCCAGCCCGTGCAAGCTGAAGCCCCCACCCCGCCGCCGCCCGGGCCCGCCCGGCGTGTGCTGGTGGTGGAGGACAATCCGGTCAATCGCGCCGTGGCCGCAGGCATGCTGCATGAGGCGGGATTTGTCGGCAGCGAAGTGGAATCCGCCGCCGACGCGCTCGATTATCTGCGCGAAGGCGGGGTGGACGCCATGCTGCTGGACCTGCACATGCCAGGCATGGGCGGGGACGAGGCGCTGCGCCGCATCCGCGCCGGCGAGGCCGGACCGCGCGACCTGCCGATCTTCATCGTCACAGCCGACGTCACCAAGGACGCGCGCGAGCGCCTGAACAAGTTGGGCGCCGACCGGTTTTTCGCCAAGCCGGTGGACGGCCACGCCCTGGTCAACGCCCTGCGCGCCCAGTTGACAGGAGACGCGGCGTAGTGGCGCGTATCGCCCTCATTGATGATGACCCGGTGGAGGCGCTGATCCTGCGCAGCCTGCTGGAGCATGCCGGGTCGGACCACGCGATGACGCATTTCACCAGCGTGGAGGCGTTCGCCGGCGATGCCGGACCGGCCGAGGCCGATCTGGTGATCCTCGACCGGCGCGTCCCGCCCTGGATCTGCTTTTCCGAGACCCTGCCCCTGATCGAGGCCAGCGGCTGGCGCGGCCCGGTCCTCCTGATCACCGCCGCGCCCGAGGGCGTGAGCGCCGCATCCAGCGTGCTGATCCTGATCGGCCCCGTGGCGAAATCAGACCTGCTGGAGCCGCAGGCGGTAGCCCGCGCCATTGACGGTGCGCTGGCGGCGGGGGGTTGAGGGCCGGTCCGTCCGCAAACACCGCGCCAGCCCCTGTCACGAGAAAAATGCACGTGTCCGACACGGATTTTCTGCCTGTCATGACACGCATTTGCTAGCTTGGCTGACGATAGCGCCTTCAAGCTGGGAGCCGCCATGAAACGCGACCGGACCAAGAAACTGAAAGCCAACGCCAAGCTGGACGTGCGCCTGCCCGACCAGCTGAAGGAGGAGTTTCTCGCGCGATGCCGCGAGGAAGGCGTCTCCAGCGGGGCCGTCATCCGGTCGCTGATCCTGGAATATCTCAGAACCCGGCCCCGCCGTCTGCAGGCCCTGGCGGCAGGCCTGAAGGAGACAGTCATGAAATTTCGCAAATGGATCGTGGGCGGTATCGGCGCCGCCGGAGCGGCCGGCGCGGGCGCGGCGGCCCTGTTGTTCGCCCCGGTGGCCAATGCCGAGGACGTGGAGGTGGGGTTCGCGCTGCAGTTCGCGGAAGCGGGGCAGACCTCCAGTGCATCGGCAGAGATTCGGCTCCCACTGGGAGAGCCAGTCTTGATCTTCTTCGAAGACCTCCCGCTCGAGTCCCAATACGGCCTCATGGTCCGGGTGAACACGTGCGCTGCGGATGCCGCGGAGAATGGGTCGGCAGCCACCCGCGCGTTGTCCTGCGAACATGTTTGGGAATTTGAGGTCTTTGAAGCGGTCGAGTGGCGCAGAAATGAGCTTGGCGGCATATCGGTGACGGAAAAGCGCGTGCTGGGCACTCCGCGTCTGGCGTCCGATCGGCACGCGGCCGTCTCGTTCGAAGTGGGATCGGTCACGTCCGATGGCGCTCCATACGGGTCCGTTTCCGGCGAGTTCACTGTTCGCGCGGCGCCTTAGAGCGCAGAGACGAAAAAGGGCGGCTGTCGCCAGCCGCCCTTTCCCTTGTGCGTCGGGTCGTGGTTGGACGAACTTCCTTAGAAGTCCATGCCGCCCATGCCGCCCATGCCGCCGCCGCCGCCCATGGGCTGGCCGCCGTCTTTTTTCGGCTTCTCGGCCACAGCCGCTTCGGTCGTGATCATGAGCGAAGCAACAGAGGCCGCGTCCTGCAGCGCGGTGCGCACCACTTTGGCCGGATCAATGACGCCCGAGGCGACGAGGTCTTCGTACTTCTCGGTCTGGGCGTTGTAGCCAAAGTTGGCGTCTTTGGACTCCATCACCTTGCCGACCACGATCGAGCCTTCAACGCCGGCGTTTTCGGCGATCTGACGGATCGGAGCCTGCAGGGCGCGGGCGATGATCTGAATGCCCTGGTTCTGGTCCTCATTGTCGCCGGTCATGCCGACCAGCACCTTGGAGGCTTTGAGCAGAGCCACGCCGCCGCCCGGCACGATGCCTTCTTCCACCGCAGCGCGGGTGGCGTTCAGGGCATCGTCAACACGGTCCTTGCGCTCTTTCACTTCGATCTCGGAGCCGCCGCCGACCTTGATCACGGCCACGCCGCCGGCCAGCTTGGCCAGACGCTCATGCAGCTTTTCCTTGTCGTAGTCCGACGAGGTGTCCTCGATCTGACGACGGATCTGGCTGACCCGGCCCTCGATGGCGGATTTCTCGCCCGCGCCGTCCACGATGGTGGTGTCATCCTTGGTGATGGACACTTTCTTGGCGGTGCCCAGCATGTCGAGCGTGACGTTCTCCAGCTTGATGCCGAGGTCTTCGGAGATGACCTGGCCGCCGGTCAGGACAGCGATGTCCTCCAGCATGGCCTTGCGGCGGGCGCCGAAGCCCGG
>JAIUMW010000024.1 GCA_022565365.1 Oceanicaulis sp. | reverse complement strand
GGCCTGGGCCTGCTCGCGCAGATATTCAGCCTCGGAGCGGGCCTTCTTGATGATCTGCTCGGCTTCCTCGGCGGCTTCCGCGTGCTTGCGCTCATAGGAGGCGAGCAGTTCCTGGGCTTCCTCGCGCAGGCGGCGCGCCTCGTCCAGCTCGCCGCGGATCTTCTCGGCGCGGTCATCCAGCGCCTTGCCAACCGTCTTGTGCACGCCGGCGAAGAACAGAATGGCGAAGAAGCCGATGAGGCCGATAAAGGCCCAGAAGCTGGTGTCGTTGAGCAGATAGGTCATGGCTTAGCCCTTGCGCACGGCGTCGACGGCCTTTTCGGCGTCGGCGGCGGTCACGTCCAGTCCGGCGAGGCGCTCGGTGATCGCTGCGGCGGCGCCGGCGGCGATGGAGCGCACTTCTTTGAGCGCCGCGCCGCGCGCTTCGCGGATGCGCGCTTCGGATTCGGCCTGCTGGGCGTCCAGGCGGGCGTCCGCCTCGCGCACGGCCTCGGCGATCTCGGCGTCGGCTTCGGCCTTGGCGCCTGCCGCCACTCTCTGGGCGCGGGCGCGGGGGTCAGCCTGCGATTTTTCATAGGCGCGCACGGTCTCATTGGCCTGATCGCGCATGTGCGCGGCGGTGTCGAGATCGTCGGCGATGCGGTCGCGCCGCTCCTCGATCGCCCCGCCAATGCGCGGCAGGATGAAGCGCGACAGAAGGAAGTAGAGGACGGCGAAGCTGATCGCCAGCCAGAAGAGCTGGGACGCAAAATAGGTCGGATCGAACGGCGGGAAGGCCGCTTCCGCGTCAATCGGCGCGGTATCGATGGGTTGCGTCATCGCCACAGGCGTCACTCCTCTAATCGAGGCAAGCAGGGTAGCGACGATGGGCCGGACGCGCGAAGACGATCGCGCGCCCGGCCATGCACCGTCGGGTCAGGCTTGTGGATCAGACCACAAACAGCAGCAAGAGGGCGATCAGCAGCGAGAAGATGCCCAGCGCTTCGGTCACGGCGAAACCGAAGATCAGGGTGCCGAACTGGCTCTGGGCTGCGCCCGGATTGCGCAGCGCGCCCTGAAGGAAGCTGGAGAAGATATTGCCCACGCCCAGCGCAGCGCCAAGCATGCCGAAGGTGGCCAGGCCAGCGCCAATGAATTTAGCGGCTTCCGCTTCCATGATGTTACTCCTCGTAGATGTTCGGTGCGGATGAAGGAAAAGCTGCCGGGCGCCCCTAGTGATGACCAGGATGGAGCGCGTCGGACAGGTAGATGCAGGTCAGAACGGCGAACACGTAGGCCTGGAGGAACGCCACCAGGAATTCCAGCGCAGTCAGCGCAACGACCATGACCAGCGGGGCCACGGCGCCGAGAACGCCCAGCGCTCCCACCGAGCCCAGCATGACGATGAAGCCGGCGAACACCTTCAGAAGGATGTGGCCGGCCAGCATGTTGGCGAACAGGCGACCCCCGAGCGTCACCGGACGCGACAGGAACGAGATGATCTCGATCGGGGTCACAAGGATGTAGAGGACCGGCGGCACGCCGGACGGGAAGAAGATCGAGAAGAATTTCAGCCCGTTCTTCATCACGCCATAGCCCACCACCACCAGCATGACCAGGACGGCCAGCGCGAAGGTGACGATGATGTGGCTGGTGAAGGTGAAGCCGTGAAACTCCGGCGCCGGGAAATACGGCATCATGCCCAGCATGTTGCCCATCAGGATGAAGGCGAACAGGGTGAACACGAAGGGGAAGAATTTCAGCCCGTCATCGCCCGCGGTGGAGCGGATCATGCCGGCGACAAACTCGTAGAGCATCTCGGCGACCGACTGGGACCGTCCCGGCACCAGGGCGCGCTTGGTCATCGCCAGCGACAGCAGGCCGGAGACCAGAATGACCGACACCACCATGAAATAGCTGGAATTGGTGAAAGACAGATTCAGGCCGCCAATCGTGAGATCGGCGATGGGGTGGATCTCGAACTGCTTGATCGGGTTAGTCGCGTCGGCCACGCCCCGCCCCTTGTGTCACGAACGCGCGCGGCGCGTCCCCTTGGCTATCGTTCAAACCGGTCCGTCGCCGCTGGCGTCGCTGTTCCGGTTCATCTCATTGACGGCGCGCACCATGTTCAGCGTGCCCGCCGCGAAACCCAGTATCACTCCGGCCATCAATCCCCAGGGCGACCATCCCGACAGCCAGTCGACAAAAAAGCCGAGGACTGTGCCGGTAATCACCCCGCCGAGAAATTCCGAACCGTAACGCAGACCCTGGCTCCAGCCGGATGCCTGCTGCTTCGCCTCCCGGGCGCGCCGTTCCTCAAGCTTGGCGTCAAGCCTTCGCTCAAAGTCGTCGCGATCGGCGTGGTGCGGGTTCGGGTCGTCTTGGCGGGACATAAGTGACCGTTTGCCCGGCAGGGACCTCCCTGTCAGGCGCGCGCACCCTATAAGCGGTCCCCCACCCTGTCAAGCAAGGTCAACGGCCCGCTTAACATTTGAAATTAAAGGGATTTCTCGCCTATTCGGCGGCCAGCATCGCTTCAGCCGCCCGCAGGTTCACCGAGACCAGCTGCGAGACGCCGCGCTCGCCCAGGGTGACGCCGAACAGACGGTCCATCCGGCTCATGGTCACCGGGTTGTGGGTGATGACCAGGAAGCGCGTATCGGTCATAGAGCGCATCTCCTCCAGCATGGAGCAGAAGCGGTCCACATTGGCGTCATCGAGGGGGGCATCCACCTCGTCGAGCACGCAGACCGGCGCCGGATTGGCCAGAAACACCGCGAAAATCAGCGCGGTAGCGGTCAGCGCCTGTTCGCCGCCGCTCATCAGGCTCATGGTTTCCATCTTCTTGCCCGGCGGGCAGGCATAAATTTCGAGGCCCGCTTCCAGCGGATCGTCATTTTCGGTCAGGGCCAGCTCGGCCCGTCCACCGCCGAACAGCGCCGAGAACAGGGTCTGGAAATGGCGGTCGACCACCTCGAATGCGTCAAGAAGCCGCGCCCGGCCTTCGCGTGACAGCGTATCGACCGCCTTGCGCAGGCGCGCCACGGCTTCCACCAGCTCATCATGCTCACCGGCCAAACGCGCGCGCTCGGTTTCCAGCTCCTGGGCCTCGGCATCGGCGCGCAAATTGACCGCGCCCAGCCGCTCGCGCGTCAGACGGGCTTCCTCCAGGCGGCGTTCGAGCTCCTGACTGGACAGGTCGCTGAACTCGCTGTCAGCGGCGCCGGGGGCCAGCGTCTCGGGGGTCTCGCCCGTGGCGTCCACCAAGCGCGCAGCGGTCTCGTCGAGGCGTTCGCGCGCACCGGACAGGCGCGCTTCTGCGCCCGCGCGCGTTTCGCGGGCAGAGGCGGCGGCGCCTTCGGCCTGACGAAGATGTGAATCGGCTTCGCGCTGGGCGCTTTCCGCTTCAGCCACCGCGTCGCGTGCTGTGCGAGCGGCCTGTTCAGCGTTCGCCAAAGCGTCCAGCAGGGCCGGGCGCTGCGATTCCAGTTGACCGGGCCGCGCGCGGGCGGCGTCCAGTTCGCTCGTGGTCTGGGTCAGCTGAGCGGTGAGGGCGGCGCGCCGGGCGCCGGCATCGGCCTCGCGCCGCTCCCAGTCGGCGGTTTCACGCTCCAGCGAGGCCAGGCGGTGGCGGCGCCCTTGCGCGTCGCGCTTGATGGTTTCCAGCGCCGCGCGGGCGTCGGCGGCGGCGCCGCGCGCCCGCTCGGCGCGGGTGCGCGCGCGGTCCAGCGCCGGCATCCCGTCATCTTCAGCTTCAGCCGCTGTGACGGCGGCAGCGGCGGCTTCAGCATCGGCACGCGCGGCGGCCAGACGGGTTTCAGCGGCGGTCAGGGCCTCGACCAGACCGGCCCGGCGCGCTTCGGCGCGGGCGGATTCGGCGCGGGCAGCGGACAGGGCCTGCTCGCCTGCGCGCAAGGTGCGTTCGGCTTCGATGGCGGTTTCGCGGGTGCGGGCGGCGGCGCGCTCGGCCTCGCTCAGGGCCTCGCGGGCGTCTTCGGCGGAGGCTTCGAGGGTCTCGGCGCGGGCGCGCGCGGCGTCCAGCCTGGGCCCCAGATCTTCGAGCTGGTTGAGGGTTTCAAGGCGCACCGCCGCTGCGCCCGGCGCGCCGGCGTCGGCGGCGTAGCCATCCCATCGCCGCAAAGCGCCGCTCAAAGTCACCAGCCGCTGGCCGGGTTTCAGCAGCTTCGCAAGCTGGTCAAGATCGGCCTCCTCCACCACGCCAATGGCGGCGAGCCTGACGGCAAGCGCCTCGGGCGCGCGGACAAACTGGCTCAGCGGCGCTGCGCCATCGGGGAGGGCGGCGGCTTGCACGCCGCCTGTGGTCCAGCGCCGGGCGGCCTCCGCGCTCAATCCCGCTTCCAGATCTTCTCCAAGCGCGGCCGCCAGCGCCTGCTCATAGCCGGTATCCGCACTGACATCGTCCAGCGCCCGGTCCCCGGTTTCGCCGGGCGCCAGCAGGCGCTCCAGGCTGGCCTGTTCACGCTCCAGCGCGATCGTGTCGCCGCGGGCATCGCGGGCCGTGTCCTTGGCTTCGCCGGCCCGCTCGCGCAGGTCTGTGAGGGCGGCTTCGGCTGTGGCGAGGGCTTTGCGGGAGGCGTCCAGCGCCAAGGCCCGCTCGCCCACATCGGATTCCAGCGCATCGAGATCAGGGCCGTCCTGCGCCCCGGCGCGCTCCAGCGCCGTGCGGGCGGTATCGGTTTCGCGCTCCAGCCGCTCGGCGCGCTGGCGGGCCTGTTCGGCGTCGCGCCGTGCGCCCTGTAGGCGGGCGCGGAAGTCGGCGCAGGCCGCCCCTGCGGCATCCAGATCGGCCTCGGCCTTCTGGCGCGTGGCGTCGGCGTCGCTGAGCGCGGCTTCGGCGCGCGACTGGGCGGGCGCGTCGGCGCGGGCCTGCTCGCGCCGCCCGGTCATCAAGCCTTTGAGGCGATCGAGCGAGGCGCGCGCCTCTTCATGGAGTTCCGCTTCACGCGCCTCAGCCGCCTGCAGCTCGCCCAGCCGGGCGTCGAGGCGGGTGATGGCCTCGTGGGCCGCCTCGATATCGCGGTCCAGCTGGTCGCGCGTGCGTTCGGCCAGACGCAGCGCTGCGGCGGCCTCGGCCTCGCCTTCGCGCAAGGGCTGGACGCGCGCAGCGGCTTCTTCAGATTTGGACGTGGCGGTCGCCGCGGCGCGAAGGGCCGTGTCGGCTTCAGCGCGGGCGGTCTCAAGGGCGGTCTCGGCCAGAGCCACCGCATCGCGCGCCTCGCTCCACCGGCGCAGCCAGAGCAGGCTTTCATACTGGCGGATGGTTTGGGACAGCTCGCGATAGCGCCCGGCCTGACGCGCCTGGCGCTGCAGGCTGGCGTGGCGGGTTGCCAGATCGTCGACGATTTCCTGCAGCCGCGCGAGATTGGCTTCCGCCGCCGTCAGGCGCAGCTGGGATTCGCGCCGGCGCGCGCGCAGGCCGGCGACACCGGCGGCTTCTTCCAGCACCCGGCGGCGGGTTTCCGGCTTGGCGCTGATCAGCTCGCTGATCTGGCCCTGACGCACCAGGGCGGGGGAATTGGCGCCGGTGCCCGCATCAGCGAACAGGAGCTGCACGTCCTTGGCGCGCACCTCCTCGCCATTGACCTCGTAGTCCGATCCCTTGCCGCGCGTGATGCGGCGCACGACTTCCAGGATTTCAGCATCGTTGAAGCGGGCGGGCGCGCGCCGGTCGGCATTGTCGATGGTCAGGGTGACTTCGGCGCGATCACGCGAGGCGCGGTTGTCCGTGCCCGAAAAGATCACGTCTTCCATGCCGCCGCCGCGCAGCGACTTGGCCGAGGTCGCGCCCATCACCCAGCGCAGAGCTTCAAGCAGGTTGGACTTGCCGCACCCGTTGGGCCCGATAATGCCTGTCAGGCCGGGATCAATGCGCAGCTCCGTGGCGTCGACAAACGACTTGAAGCCGGCAAGGCGCAGTTGGGTGAACTTCACCACACCCTCCGTTCACGCCGCCGCCCGCCCTGTACAGGGCTGAAAGGTCTATCCGGCGTCACCATCCGACGCAGCGGGCGCGTCCGTTTCAACGGTCACACCTTCGCGAGCGAAGAAGTAAGCGATGATTCGCTCCATCGTGTCAGCGTCGTAATCAAGCGCGATCACGCCCTGGTCATCGCTGATGGCCCGGCCGTTGACGCCAAAGGCGAGGGCAGGACGGCGGCTGCCGTCCGTCGCGCCATCGGGATGCTCCACCGTTTCCAGCGTGACGCCATTGATGATGAAGCTGGGCGTGGCGCGAATGCCGTCACGGCCAGCCTGCTCATTGGCGGCGAGCACCTCCTGATAAATGTCGTTATTGGTCATGCAGGCCTGGAACTCGGCGTCGCTCAAGCCCGCTGTGCGCGCGATCGTGCGAAACTGCGCTTGCGCGCGGCCCTGACCCTGCTGCAGCGCGGCGCCCAGGGCCTGCTGCTGGGCGAATAACAGGTCCAGCACGTCGAAATAGCGCTCTTCGGGCGCGCAACGCGCCAGCATAAAGCCGGGGGTGGCGAGTGCGGGCAGGCCGGTGATCATCTCGCGGAACACGTAGCGCACCTGGCCACTCTCCACATAGCGGTCGAATGTCGGCTTGCCTTCGGCGTGGAAATAGGCGCAGGCCGGGCACGCGGTGGAGGCGTATTCGATGATGGTGAGGGGCGCATCGGGCCGGCCCTTGGCGAAATCGCCCTCGCGCTCGAACTGGGAGCGCCCTTCCGGGGTCGCGTTGCCGCACCCGGTGAGCACCAGGCCGGCGGCCAGCGCCGCAGCGCCAAACATGCGGGACATCGACATCATCATTCGGTCTCTCTCTGCGGGCGCGATATCGGGGCGGGGTCAAGCCGGACGCCCTCGCGTTCCTCTACCGCGCGCTGAAACTCGGCCATGATCGTATCAAGACTTTGCGGGTGCGTGTCCAGACCTGGCGGCGCCGCGTGGCTCGCCTTGCGAGTCACGGGCGCGGGCGCTGAACCCCCGAGTGATCCTTGCACGATGCGCAGGCGTTTGGGCGCGCGCCCGGCATAGCGTGCAACGCGTTCGAGAATACGCGCTGATTGCGCCTCGACCAGCGCGGCGGCGGGGCCGCGCGCACGCACCACAAGGGTCAGGCCGCCGGCGCCCGATTGCATCTTTTCCGGCCGCGAATGGGCCGCCAGCGGCGCGCCGACAATTTCCGCCCAGTGCTCGGCGAGCTCGGAAACGCCCGGCCCGTGATGCACCGCCAGAGGCTTGAGCACCCGCGCCAGAGCCGCCGCCGCCGCCGGGGGCGGGGCGATGGCCGCGCGTCCGCGATGGCGCTGGGCCCACACCCACGCCTGCGCGCTGGCGTCAGCGTCGGATGCCACCGGACGGCGCCGGTCGCTTGACGGGAAGGTCGGGCGTTTCATGGTGTGAAGGATCGCCCCCGCAGGCCGCTCTGGCAAGCGGGCGCCACAACAAACCCGCGCGCGCCATGACCTCTACCCCTGTTTCGACCCTCTCGCGCGACGACGCGCCCGCCCTGCGCGCGGCGCTGCTCGCCTGGGATGCCCGGGAGGGGCGGACCCTGCCCTGGCGGGTGCGGCCGGAGGACCGGGCGCGCGGGGTGACCGCCGATCCCTACGCCGTCTGGCTGTCGGAAATCATGCTGCAGCAGACCACGGTGCCGCACGCGACGCCCTACTGGACGCGCTTTCTGGCGCTGTGGCCGGGCGTGCAGGATCTGGCGAATGCCCCGCGCGATGAGGTGATGGCAGAGTGGGCGGGGCTTGGCTATTACGCCCGCGCCCGCAACCTGCACGCCTGCGCGCAGGTTGTTTCAAACGAGCTGGGCGGCGTGTTCCCCAGCGATCTTGACGCGCTTCGCGCCCTGCCGGGGATTGGCGAGTACACCGCCAATGCCATCCGCGCCGCCGCGTTCGATCTGCCCGCCAGCGTGGTGGACGGCAATGTGGAGCGGGTGATCACCCGCCTGTTTGCGATTGATGCGCCGCTGCCTGGCGCCAAGGGTGTGATCCGTGAGCACGCCGCGCGCCTCGCCGATCCGGATCGTCCCGGCGACTACGCGCAGGCGATCATGGATCTGGGCGCGACGGTGTGCACGCCGCGCGGGCCGGCCTGCCACGCCTGTCCGTGGGCGGGCGCCTGCGCGGCGCGCGCCGCTGGCGAGGCGGCACGCTATCCGGTGAAGGCGGCGAAGAAAGCCCGGCCCGTGCGCCATGGACTGGCGTTTGTGATCCTGCGCGGGGCGCCCGGGCGGCGCGAGGTGTATGTCCGGCCCCGGCCCGACAAGGGCCTGCTGGGGGGCATGCTGGAAGCGCCGGGCAGTGACTGGATCGAGGATTTGAGTGCGCTGCCCTCAGTGGACACGGCAGCCCCGGCGCGGCTCGACTGGCGCAAGGCGGGGGCGGTGTCCCACGTGTTCACCCATTTTGCGCTGGAGCTGGATGTCTACACAGCCGATGCGCCTTCAGGCTGGCGCGGGCCGGATACCGATGGCCGCTGGGTCGCCGCCGAGCCCTTGTCAGCCTCGGGCCTGCCCAGCGTGATGAAAAAGGCGGTGCGTGCAGCGCTGGGGTGAGGAGAACTCTTGCATTCGGAACGGTTTGCCGGATTTGGGCGAACCCTGGAACGTCAGTCCTCCCTCCCCCACCGGGGGAGGGCCGGGGTGGGGGGCATGCAGCTTCAGCCACCGTCACGTCACTCGCCACCGCCGCACACCCCACTGAGCAACCCTCCCCTCAAGGGGAGGGAGTAAGTGTGGTCCGAACCGGGTTGCTCAGTGCTCAACGCTCAAATGTGACAGCCCTGTTGGGAGAGGAGGCTTTACGCCCCTTCCATCTCCGCGCGGATGCGGGCGCGGAATACGTCGATGGGGGCGAGTTGGCCGGACTGGCGCACATGCCAGAAGGTCCAGCCATTGCACGCCGGTGCGCCCTGGACATGGGCGCCCATCTGGTGGATCGAGCCGGTCTCGCCGCCCGCTGTCACGGTGCCGTCGGGGCGTACGCGCGCCGTGCGCCGCCCCTGCGCGCAATAGAGCGTGTCGCCGGCTTTCAGGAGGCCCGCTTCCACCACGGCGCCAAACGGAATGCGCGGCAGTTCGCGCTTGGACTGGGTGACCTTGAGGTCCGAGGCGGCCGTCGGGCTGATCGCGGCGATGCGCCGGCGGGCGATGTCGGCATAGCCCTCATCCGCCTCGATGCCGATGAAATGGCGTCCCAGCTTGCGCGCCACGGCGCCCGTGGTGCCGGTGCCGAAGAACGGGTCCAGGATCACATCGCCCGGATTGGACGTGGCCAGCAGCACGCGGTGTAAAAGCGATTCCGGTTTCTGGGTCGGATGCGCCTTGCGGCCGTCGGCGGCTTTGAGCCGCTCGCCGCCCGCGCAGATCGCCAGCGTCCAGTCAGAGCGCATCTGCACCCCGGCATTGAGCGCTTTCATGGCGGCGTAGTTGAAGGTGACGCGCGAGGCCTTCGTCTTGCCCGCCCAGATCAAAGTCTCGTGCGCGTTGCTGAAGCGCGTGCCCTTGAAATTCGGCATCGGATTGGACTTGCGCCAGATCACGTCATTGTGGATCCAGAAGCCCATGTCCTGCAGGAAGGCGCCGCCCCGGAAAATATTGTGATAGCTGCCAATGGTCCACAGCGCGCCATCGGGCTTGAGCACCCGGCGCGCCTGTTCGAGCCACGCGCAGGAGAACAGGTCGTAATCGTCGAAATCGCCGATCTGGTCCCAGTCATCGTCCACCGCGTCGACGCGCGAATTGTCCGGCCGGTGCAGATCCCCGCCCAGCTGCAGATTATAGGGCGGGTCGGCGAAGATCAGGTCGACGCTCGCGTCGGGCAGCCCCGCCATCACCTCCACGCAATCGCCGACCAGAACCTGATCGACCGGAAGATTGTTTTTGTCTGCGCCTGACACCGGTTCGCCTCGCGTTTGGAAACTCGTCACGAGCACAGGCATGAATCAGTCCGGCTTACTCGTTGGTTAAGCGCGATTCATCATGCGCCGCGCAAAGCCGCTTTTCTCAAACGCGGCGCGCACGGGGGCGTAGCTTAGCCGATGGAGGGGGCAGGGACCTAACGCTTCAAGGGCGGCGCGGTGAACGGGGCTGGGATAGCCCTTGTGCCCGGCGAAACCATAGCCGGGAAAGCGTGTGTCCGCCTGCGCCATAAGCGCGTCGCGCACAGTCTTGGCGATGATGCTGGCTGCAGCGATGGCTGGCTCGCTGGAATCTCCGCCGACCAGGGCGCGGGCGGGACAAGGCAGGCCGGGCGGGACCTGATTGCCGTCGATGAGGATAAGCTGCGGCGCGCGCACAAGCCCCGCCGCCGCGCGCGCCATGGCCGCCAGCGTGGCGTGCAATATGTTGAGCCGGTCAATTTCGGCCGGTTCAGCCAGCGCAATGCTCACCATCGCCTCGGCGCGAATGATGGCCGCCAGCGCCTCGCGCCGCTTTGCGGTGAGCTTCTTGGAATCGTCCAGCGCCCCGAGCGCAGAAAACCCCGCCGGCAGGATCACCGCCGCCGCCACCACAGGCCCCGCCAGCGGGCCGCGCCCGGCCTCGTCTATGCCGGCGGTGAGCACATTCGTCATGTATATTCCCGCCCTTTGCTCAGACGCGCGTCCCTGAGTCGCGCGGGTGCATCCTAAAACAAACTCATCTGCGCATTCTCGGCCAGCGGGCGCTGGAACAGATCGGTGCGCAGTTTGGCGCGCGGACCATCGAGCCCGTATCGGCGTACAGCGGCGCGGAATCGGCTGGCGATCAGGGCGGCGACCGGGCCTTCGCCGACGCCGCGCACATGCCAGCGGGCGTCGTAATCCTTGCCGCCGCGGGTCTGGCGGATGAGGCTCATGATCCTGGCGGCGGCGTTGGGGCGGTGGATGGCGAGCCAGTCCTTGAACAGATCGCGCACCTCCAGCGGCAGGCGCAGCAGCACATAGCCCGCATCGCGCGCGCCGGCGCCGGCGGCGGCCTCCCGCAGGGCCTCGATCTCGTGATCATTGAGGCCGGGAATGATGGGCGCTGTCATCACCGTGACCGGCACGCCCGCATCGGTCAGGGCGCGGATCGCGTCCAGCCGGCGCCGGGGCGTGGCCGCGCGCGGCTCCATGGCCCGGGCAAGCTTCGCATCCAGCGTGGTCAGCGAGATGGCGGCCTTGGCCAGGCCCTGCTGCGCCAGCGCGGCCAGCAGGTCGAGATCGCGGGTGATCCCGGCCGATTTGGTGATGACGCTGACGGGATGGCGGAAATTGAGGCACACCTCCAGCAGGCGCCGGGTCAGGCGAAGCTGGCGCTCCACCGGCTGATACGCGTCGGTATTGGCGCCGATCAGTATGGGTTCGGGCTGATAGCCGCTCTTGCGAAATGCGGCTTCCAGAAGGTCCGCCGCGCCGGGCTTGAAGAAGAGCCGGCTTTCAAAATCAATGCCCGCCGAATACCCCCAATAGGCGTGGCTGGGCCGGGCATAGCAATAGATGCAGCCATGCTCGCAGCCGCGATAGGGGTTGATCGAACGGTCAAAGCTGATGTCGGGGCTGTCATTGCGGCTGATAATGGTGCGGGCGTTATCCTTGATCAGCGTGGTGCGCAGCGGCTTCACATCCTCGTCAGCGCCGCTCCAGCCATCATCGGCGGGCTCGCGAGTCTCGCGCTCGAACCGGCCCGCATCATTGGACGCCGCGCCCCGCCCGCGCGGCCGCATGGGCTCAGGCACAGGCGTGGAGGCGCGGGCAGGGGTGAGGGGCGGGCTCATGGGCCTGATCGTGCCGCGCAGAGCGGAACATAGCAAGAACATATTCCGGTTGACGTTGACGGAAAGATATGGCGCCGCTTGATGACACACTGGCGGGCTGACAATTTTTTGGCGCTTAGGAAATGTGTCTAATCAGAATTTTCCGATGAGTTGTACTCAGATTGAAAGAGTGCATGACACCGCTTTACAACCATTAGAAGTGTGGTCAAGAAATGAGCGAAAAATCCGGCTAATAACGCGGGAACCCAAGTGCCGGACGGGTTCCACATGCTAAATGCTAAAAGTAATGCCATAGCAATAGAGCAGAACAATATCAAATAAGATATATTGCTATTTGTTTCAAGAAGAAGTGTGGTTCTAAGTTTTGATTTGACTCTTAGGACCCCTTCAACCCTGCCGTCCCCTGATCCATTGCGTTTTCTTTGGAAGACGGCAAATATTGCGACTTGCATATTAAGTAGCAAGGCAACAAAAACACCAAAAAATGCTATTGCAAGTCCATAAGTATTTTGATCCATGTTTGGATCTGTGTGATACGTGATTGCGGCTGAAATTACTGGAAGAAAGATAAAAAGCATAATATCGGCAAATGACACCTTCTTTGTTGAATCATTTCTAAACGTTTTAAAGTGATCGACAACAATGGAGCTAACATTTATTTTCATGACGGAAGCCCAGATATTGTTGCGTAAAACTCAGTCAGAATTTTTTCCGACTCAATTTGGAGGGAGGCAAAAGTGGGATGCCCATTGGTGCCAAATACGACATCATCAGTAATATCAATAACTCCAGCGTCCGCGTTCGGGCCCATAATTCCAACCCGTCTGAGCTTTCCCCCAACTCGGATATCAGCAACTGCCTGTTCAAATTCGATCCCTTCGAATTCTACTAATCCAGCTGCATTTTTATTCAGAGATGAAGCTATAGACTTTAAGCTTCCAAGGCTTTTATTTCTTCTTGCCTTCCAAACAAATTCAAAATTTACATCGTCTGGATCGGCTTTAATGAAATTATCAGCGATATCGCCATTCGAAGAAGCCTTAATGAGGCGCAAATTTTTGACAGATGATTCTTTATATAGGCTGCCAATCAAGTCATTCGGCATTAGTTTTTTTATTCTGAAGTAATATCCCTGATTTTCCTCCTCGAACTTATCCCGAATGCTTTCGACTAGCAGGGTAATGCATGATCGACCCTGAAAAGATTGCATGCACAAAAATCCGTAATCCTCTCCATCTGGAAACCAAAATTCGTAAAATAGTGGAATTTCTTCAATGTCATTTGTTTTTCTACGGTAGTTTGCTTTCATGGTCCTGTTGTCTCTGAGCGTGCTCTCAAATCCATATGTTCCATATTTGACGTGACCGGTAGTGTTTCCTTTTGAATCGGTAACTTTCTCGTCAAAAGACCAGCTTCTTTTAACTTCAGAGTTGTTTGTTGTTGATTTGTGTGATGCGATAAATGATTGCACAAAATCTGGCACTGAAGTGTTCAATTCGCTAGGATCGGCCGGCGCGTGGCCTCTACTATTTTTTTTCTGAGCCCAAAACCGGTAAGCTCTAAGTCCAATTGCTGCTGGCATGAGGTTCCCTCGAATCGCGATAATGAATATTATGCAACTTATCCGAGATTGGCAAATTCGATATTTTCTTCGGGCGTTCATGGTATCGAGCCTGCCGGAAAAAAGGGAACATAGCAAGAACATATTCCGGTTGACTTTCACCGGGACGCGCGGTTCAACCGGCGCATCATGAGTGCGCTGGTCATCGTCATTCCCACCCTGAACGCGGCGGCCGGACTGGCGCGCACGCTGGACAGTTTGAGCCCCGCGCGCCGGGCGGGGCTCTTGCGCGCCGTGATCATCTCGGATGGCGGGTCAGGCGACGCCACGATTGAGATTGCGCGCAAGGCGGGGTGCCGGATCGTCACCGGCGCGCAGGGGCGCGGCGCCCAGCTGGCGGCGGGGGCGCAGGCGGCGCGCGCGATCACGGGACCGGATGACTGGCTCCTCTTCCTCCACGCCGACACGGTTTTGCAGCCCGGCTGGGCGCGCGAGGCGGCGGCGTTTTTTGAAGCGAATGCCGGGCGCGACAAGGCGGGCTATTTCCGCTTTGCGCTGGATGATTTCAGCCCCGCCGCTCGCCGGCTGGAGGCGGCGGTGGCGCTGCGCTGCGCCTCGTTCGCGCTGCCCTATGGCGATCAGGGCCTCATGATTGGCGCGGAATTCTCTGACCGGATCGGCGGCTACAAGCCCATGGCCCTGTTTGAGGACGTGGATATCGTGCGCCGCATTGGCCGGCGGCGGCTGGCCTCCTTGCGCAGCGCGGCGGTGACGAGTGCGGCGAAGTTCCGCGCCGATGGATATGGCCGCCGCTCGCGGCGCAATCTCGGTCTGCTGGGGCGGTATTTCATGGGCGCTGACCCGGCCCGGCTTGCGCAAGTCTACCGGGCCTGATGCGCCCGGTTCTGGTGATCTTCGCCAAGGCGCCCGTGATCGGCGGCGCCAAAACGCGCCTGGCGCGCGGCATCGGCAAGGTCAGCGCCTGGCGCATCTATCGCGCCATGACGGCTAAAGTGCTGCGCCGCCTGAAGGATGATCGCTGGACGGTAAACCTGGCCGTTTCTCCGGACAGCGCCCTGACCCGAAACTTCCCCGGCGTCTGGCCGGATGGCATTGCGCGTGTAACGCAAGGCTCAGGCGATCTGGGCGCCCGGCAGGGGCGGGCGTTTGCGGGGCGCGGGGCGGTCTGCGTCATCGGCACCGACGCGCCGGACGTGACGCGCGCTGACATCGCTGCGGCCTTCAACCAGCTCAAACGTCATGACGCCGTGATCGGCCCGGCGCAGGATGGCGGCTATTGGTTGCTGGGGATGAACGGCCCGGCGCCGCGCGGCCTGTTTGACGGCGTCCGCTGGTCGCATGAGAAGACGCGCGCTGATCTCGAAGCGCGGCTGATCGCTCACGGGTTCAGCATCGCCCGCCTGCGGACGTTATGCGATGTGGACGAGGCGGATGACCTCAGGCGTCCTGACCGTCCAGCCTCGCCTTGAGGCTCAGCAAATCCTGCCAGGCGCGCGCCTTTTCCTGCGGGCGGCGCAGGAGGAAGGCCGGGTGGTAGACGGGCAGGGCCGGGATGGGGGCGCCGCCGTCCGGCGTAAACTCGCCCCAGCGCCCGCGCAGGGCGGTGATGCCGTCATTGACGCGCAGCATGGACTGGGCCGCGATGCCGCCGGCGAACACCAGAAATTCCGGCTTCACCAGGCCGATATGGCGCTCGGCGAAGGGGCGGCAGGCGGCGATCTCTGCGTCGGTGGGCTTGCGATTGCCCGGCGGGCGCCAGAAGACGACATTGGTGATGTAGGCATCCTCAGGGCCAAGCCCGATGGCCGCCAGCATGCGGTCCAGCAGCTGCCCCGACCGGCCCACAAAGGGCGCGCCTGCGATATCCTCCTCGCGCCCCGGCGCCTCGCCCCCCCCCATGACCCGCGCCGTGGGCTGGCCGCGCGCGAAGACGAGCTGTGTGGCGGTGACTTTCAGCGGGCAGCCGTCATAAGCCTCCAGCGCGGCTTTGAGCGCGTCGAGCGTGTCGGCTTTGGCCGCGGCGGCGCGGGCGTCCTCGCCGGACGGCGCCGGGGCGCCATAGCCAGCCGCGCGGGCCGCCTGGGGCGTGGCGCGGGCCGCCGGAGCCGACCGCGGTTCAGACGGCGCGGCCTCGCGGCGCGGCTCGCTCCGGCGCGGGCGTTCTTCAGGCAGGGGCACCAGCACGTCCACGCCCGCCTGATCCCACCACTGGGTCAGGCTTTTCAGCACACGGATGTCTTCAAGGCTTAATGGGGCGGACATCGGGCCGGGCTCTGCATGCGATATGGGCCGGGGGCGGCGTTCGCCCTAGCTCACGGGGAAACCCTAGGCTAAGACGGGTTTGAGGCGCGCGCCAGTGACGGCGCTGCGCGATGGAACAGACAGTCTGTGTCAGCGGGAGGCGAGTTTGGCCGATCAGTCGATTGAGCGCGAAGCCATGGAATATGATGTTGTGATCGTAGGCGCCGGCCCGGCGGGCCTGGCTGCTGCGATCCGCCTGAAACAGGCCGCCGGCGCGGCCGGGCAGGATGTGTCGGTGGCGGTGCTGGAGAAGGGCTCCGAGGTTGGCGCCCATATCCTGTCAGGCGTGGTCATGGACCCCAAGGCGCTTGATGAGCTTCTGCCGGACTGGCGCGACGACCCGTCCCAGCCGTTTGATACTGAGGTCACCGAAGACAAGTTCATCCTGCTGGGCGAGGCGGGTTCGGCGACGATCCCCGGCTTCACCATGCCGGGCTTCATGCACAATCATGGCTGCTTTGTTGGCTCTCTGGCCAATGTCTGCCGGTGGCTGGGCGAGAAGGCCGAAGCGCTGGGCGTGGAGATTTATCCCGGCTTCCCGGCGGCCAGCTATATCGAGGAAGACGGCGTCATCAAGGGTGTGATCACCGGCGATATGGGCGTGGCCAAGGACGGCTCGCACAAGGACGCCTACCAGCCCGGCATGGAGCTGCGGGCAAAATACACGCTGATCGGCGAGGGCGCGCGGGGCAATCTGTCCAAGCAGCTGATCCGCGCCTATGGCCTGGACGAGGGCCGCGAGCCGCAGAAATACGGGCTCGGCAGGAAGGAGCTCTGGCGCGTGAAGCCGGAGAATTTCCACAAGGGCCGGGTGCAGCACACCATGGGCTGGCCGCTGGACAACCAGACCGGCGGCGTCTCCTTCCTCTACCATTTCGGCGATAATCTGGTTGCCGTCGGCTTTGTGGTGCACCTCAATTACAAGAATCCGCACCTGTTCCCGTTCGGCGAGTTCCAGCGCTTCAAGACCCATCCCGATATCGCCCCGATCTTCGAGGGCGCCGAGCGCCTGTCCTATGGCGCGCGCGCCATCACCGAGGGCGGGTTCCAGTCCGTGCCCAAGCTCGCCTTCCCCGGCGGGGCGCTGATCGGCTGCTCGGCGGGCTTTGTGAACGTGCCGCGCATCAAGGGCAGCCATAACGCCATGAAGACCGGCATGATGGCCGCCGAGGCCGTGGCGGCGGCTCTGGCTGACGGGCGCTCGCACGACACGCTGGACGCTTATGAAAAGGCCTATGAAAAGAGCTGGGTGCGCGCCGAGCTGAAAGCCGTGCGCAATGTGAAGCCCATGTGGTCGAAGTTCGGCACGGTGCTGGGCGTGGCGCTGGGCGGGATGGATATGTGGACCAACCGCCTCATCCCCGGCTTTTCAATGTTCGGCACGCTCAAGCATGGCGGGCCGGACTATGCCGCCACCAAGCCGATCGCGGAGTGCAAGCCCATCGAGTATCCCAGACCCGACGGCGTGCTGACCTTTGACCGCCTGTCCTCGGTGTTCATCTCCAACACCAATCATGAGGAGGACCAGCCGGTCCACCTCAAGGTCGCCGACATGGATCTGCAAAAGCAAAGCGAGCTCAAGGTCTTTGGCGGCCCGTCGGCGCGCTATTGCCCGGCGGCGGTGTATGAGTGGGTGCCGGACGAGAAAAGCGGCGAGCAGCGCTTCGTGATCAACGCGCAGAACTGCGTTCACTGCAAGACGTGCGACATCAAGGACCCGAACCAGAACATCAACTGGACCACGCCCGAAGGGGCTGGCGGACCCAATTACCCCAACATGTGAGGCGTGGAGCGTCCAAGCGTTCCGCGGGCGCCATGCGCACACTGATCATCATACTGGCCCTGGCCCTGCCGGCTGCGTCCTGCGCGGGCGGGCCGCGCTTTCTGGCGCCGGACGACACGCCGCAGACGGCCTATGGTGCGTTTCTGTCGGCGCGCTACGCCGCGCAGAGGCGCGATATCTCGGCGTCGGCTGCCTATTATGCAGCCGCGCTCGGGTATGAACCTGAGCTCTCGCTGGTCGCCGACCGGGCGTTTTCAACCGCCCTGATGGCGGGTGATTTTGCGCGCGCCGACCGGCTGGCCTCCGACGCTGCACGCGAGGGCGCGGCCGGCGGTGTCGCCAGCCTGTATGGCCGGGCGGCGCAGCTGTCCGGGGGCCGTAACGCATCGGCGGACGACACCAATTATGGCCCGTTCGGAGAGCTGATCGCGGTTATCCTCAATGACTGGGAGCGCGTGCGGCGCGGGCGTGCGTCGGCGGCGTTGGACGCGGCCTCCGCCCGTGATCTGCCCATGGGCGCGGCGGGGTATCTGTTGATCCACCGGGCGCTTCTGCTGGAAGCCGGAGGCATGTTCGACCGCGCCGAGGATACCTATCGCGCCGCCGACTCGTCGCTGGGCCTGCCCGAGTACACCACCGTGCTGCTGGGCGAATTTCTGGAGCGGCGTGGACGCCGCGATGATGCGGCAAGCGTGTATGAGCGCCAGCTGGCGCGCGCGGGCCGTGATGGCGATCCTGAAATCACCGCCGCGCTGGCGCGGGTTCAGGCCAGAGGCCGCGCCCCGCGCTTTCCCACGGCGCCGCAAGCGGCGGCGCGGGCGATCCATGGGCCGGCCGTGCTGCTGATGTCGCGCGCGCCGGTGGAGTTCCCCGTTCTGTATTTGCGCCTGGCCCAGCGCCTCGATCCGGATTTCGCCCGCAACACGCTGGCTGCTGCGCAGGCGCTGGAATCGCTTGGCTTGTCGACGGCGGCGCGGCGCGCCTATGGCGCAGTTGATGCCGGCCCGTTCGCCGAGCGCGCCGCGATCTCGGGCGCCTGGCTCGATTTTGAAGCGGGGCGCACCGACGCTGCGGTCAGGCGCGCGAGGGCCATGGGCGGGTCATCGGCCTCGCCGGGCCTGCGCATGCTGCTGGCCAATCTGTTGCAGGCCTCGGGCGACTGCGAGGCGGCCGAGGCGCTTTACATCTCGCTGATCGAAGAGGCCGAGGCGGCGGGCGAAACCGTCGACTGGCGCCACGCCTATTTCGCCGGCAGCTGCAGGCTGTCGCGCGCCGGCTGGGACGAAGCAGCGCCCCTGATGCTGCGCGCGCTGGAGCTGGCGCCGGACCAGCCCTCGGTTCTCAATGATGTGGGCTACTCCCTGATCGTGGAGGGCGGCGAGGTGGAGCGCGGGCTGGACATGGTCCAGCGCGCCGCCGCCATGGAGCCGGAAAACTCCGCCTTTCTGGATTCGGTCGGCTGGGGGTTTTACCGGGCCGGATATCCCGAGGAGGCCATTGACTGGCTGGAACGCGCCATCGAACGCGAACCCGGCAATCCGGTGATCACCTGGCATCTGGGCGATGTCTACGCCGCCACCGGGCGGGAACTGGAAGCGGGCTTCCACTGGCGCCGGGCGCTGGAGCTTGATCCGTCTCCCGAGCTCGCTGATCTCCTGGAGCGCCGTCTCTCGCTGGGCCTCGAGGCCGGCCCTGTGGAGGCGTCATGAGCCTTACTCTGCGCGCAGGCGTGGAGCAGTTCGCCCCCGCCAAGGTCAATCTCACCCTGCGTGTCGGCCGGGCGCAGGCCGACGGTTATCATCCGCTGGACTCGCTGGTGGTGTTCGCCGACTGGGGCGACACGATCATCGCCGAGCCCGCCGATGATCTGACCCTCGCCATTGAGGGCGACCGTGCGAATGCGCTGAAAGACGAGCCGCATAATCTGGTGCTCAAAGCCGCCTGGGCGCTGCGCGCCGCCGCGGGGCGCCGGGAGCTCGGCGCGCGCCTGACCCTGACCAAGCGCCTGCCGGTGGCCGCCGGGCTGGGCGGCGGATCATCGGATGCGGCCGCTGCGCTGCGCGTGCTGACAGCGCTGTGGGATCTGGATTTTTCGCGGCGCCAGCTCGCCGAGATCGGCTCCACCATCGGGGCCGACGTGCCGGTCTGCGTCCACGCCCGCGCCGCGCGCATGAGCGGGATTGGCGAGGTGGTGACACCGCTGGCCGCCTGGCCCGCCTTGCCCGCTTTGATCCTGCATCCGGGCTCGGCGCTCTCCACCGGGCCAGTGTTCAGAGCCTTTGATGAATGTGATCCCGGCCCGCTGAGGGATGGCGCGGTGATGGCCGCGGGCGATCTGGAGGGGGCGCTGCGCCGGCTGGCCGCGGACGCCAATGATCTCGAAGCGCCCGCGCGGCGGCTTTGCCCCGCGGTGGGTGAGGCGCTGGACCTGCTGACCGATCTGCCCGGCGCGCGCCTGGCGCGCATGTCCGGGTCCGGCGCCAGCTGTTTTGCGATTTTTCAGACGCTGGACGCGGCGCGCGAGAGCGCCGCCCTGATCCAGCGCGCCCGGCCGGACTGGACCGCGGCGCCGGTGACCCTGGCGGGCGCGGCATGAGCCTTGCGATTCTCGCTATAATCGCCGCCGCCTTTGCCGCGAGCCTGATCGTCACGGCGCTGGCATGGCGCGCGGGCGTCCTGGACATGCCCAATGCCCGCTCCAGCCATGTGAACCCGACCCCGCGCGCGGGCGGGCTGGGCGTGATGGCGGGCCTTGGCGCGGGGGCGCTGGCCGCCAGCGCGTTCGCCCTGTCCGGCGGGCCATTGGCGGGCATTTTGATCATTGCCGCAGCCTTCGCCGTGATGGGTTTTGCCGATGACCTCATGACGCTGGGCGAGACGGGCAAGCTGGTCGCCAGCGTCTGCCTGTGCATTGCGCTGGCCGCCGTGACCGGGCCGGTGACGCATATTCCGGTGGATGGCGCCATGGGCGTCAGCCTGCCGGTCTGGCTCGGCTGGGCGGGCTCGGCGCTGTTTGTGTTCGTGGCGGTTAATGCGGTCAATTTCATGGACGGGTCGGACGGCATGCTGCCCGCCGTGATGATCCCGGCGAGCCTTGGCCTC
>JAIUMW010000023.1 GCA_022565365.1 Oceanicaulis sp. | reverse complement strand
TGCATTTCACGATTTTTCCCTTCATCAAGGCGGCGTGCTAGTTGAAGACCAATCCCACCCATAACTCGTTGAATGAGCTGCGCTACATCGGCATCCAGACGTATGTGGTGTTGAGCCTGTGCGAGATTCCGCTGGACCCGTCGGACAAGCGCAAGATCGCCCTGTTCTGCAACGTGCCTGAAAACGCCGTGATCGAGGGGCGCGATGCGGCCTCGCTCTATGACGTGCCAGGCGAGTATCACGCGCAAGGGTTTGATTCGGTTATTCTCGACCGGTTCGGCATCAAGGATGCGCCCGAGCCCGACATGTCGGTGTGGGAGGGCATCAGCCAGGCCGTCCACAATCCTGATGGCGAGGTCACCATTGCGGTGGTGGGCAAGTACACGGTGCTGGCCGACGCCTATAAATCCCTGCTTGAGGCGCTGACCCACGGGGCCATCGCCAATAAAGTGAAGGTGAAGGTGCGCTGGCTCGACGCCAGCCAGTTCGAACAGGCTGACAATTTCTCCGCTCTCGAAGACGTCCATGCCATCCTGGTTCCCGGCGGGTTTGGCGAGCGCGGCGCCGAGGGCAAGATCGCCGCGGCGAAGTTCGCGCGCGAGCGCAAGGTGCCGTATTTCGGCATCTGTTTTGGCATGCAAATGGCCGTGATCGAGGCCGCGCGCCATCTGGCGGGCGTGGAAGGCGCGGGCACATCGGAGTTTGGCGCGCCGAAAGAACCGGTGGTCGGCCTGCTCACCGAATGGGTCAAGGATAACGAGACCGTGCGCCGCTATGCTGGCGGGGATCTGGGCGGCACGATGCGCCTGGGCGCGTTCCCGGCGGCGCTGAAAGACTGCTCGCGTGTGCGCGAGATTTATGGCGCGGCGCAAATCGATGAACGCCACCGCCACCGCTATGAGGTGAACATCGCCTGGCGCGAACAGCTCGCAGCCGCCGGCCTCATCTTCTCGGGCCTGTCGCCCGACGGGGTGCTGCCCGAAATCGTGGAATACGCCGACCATCCCTGGTTCATCGGCGTACAATTCCACCCCGAATACAAATCGAGACCGTTTGAACCGCATCCGCTGTTTGCGAGCTTCGTGGCGGCGGCGGTGGAGCATTCGAGGCTGGTGTAAGGCGGGCTCGGCTTTGATGCGAACCTGCGGCCCGTGGGGCCGCGGGCGGCAGCCAGGAGCGGAAGGCCCTCAGTCCGGCTCTCGCGTTACCCGGTGCGGCAGGGGTCGTTTTCCAGGCGTGCAGGCAATTGTGCGACCCATCCCCCGAGCCGTTCCCGGGATAACAACTCGAGCACCAGAGGGTCCTGCGGGTACCAGGATCGCGGATTGACCGCGATCCCGTAGCATGAGCGCAAGACTTCAGGGCCGATTGAGTACCCGATCATTGGGGTGTTGCGATCATCGGACGTGTCCCGCGTTGACGCTGCAGGCATTGCTGTATCAGCCAGAATCTCTGTCGAAATGGCGAGATCGCGGTAAAGCCGTTCAGTCGAGCTCGCCAGGCGGTCCCAGTCTTCGCGCAGCTCACGCAACCGCGATGCGTCCACACTCCCGGTCAGCGATTCAAACACCCGATTGTCCCTCACAGGACCGCCATGCCAAATGACCAGCGAGTGACTGGAGATGTACCGGTCGTCACCCAGGACAAAGCCATAATTGGCGCAACTGGAGGCGCACAGGCCATCTACAATAACGCGGCGAACGCTGGCGCGCTGTGTATGCGCCAGATTTAGCCATGAACGCACATCGCCGCCTGATGAACGCAGCACTAAGATGCGCCCGCGGCGATGGTTAAGCGCGGATTCCTCCTCTCGGGTCAGGGCGTCAATGCTGCCATAGACACACAGAATTGACTGGCCCCTGACCTGCGAGAATTCAATGCGGCCGGGGACCGAAGGGTTGCGAACCTGTTCGGGGGAGAGTGTCCGGCAGACCTGTATTGCTCGCGCCTCATCCACCTGAACAAAGAGGTTGAACGGCAGTATCAATGCTAACGCAAATGTCGCCGAAAAAAACAAGGAAGCCACTTTATCGCTGATCGCTAATTCAGCACGCGCACAACGCGGCGTGGGCGGCTCAAATCCAGCTCGATAACTTCACGGCCGATCGACACACCGGTTCTGGATGCTTCAACATCAACGGCAGATCCAGCGCCTCCAACATCAACGGCTCTTTGACCGCTTTCCATTGACACCTCAACGGACGACAGCTGGTAGTTCAGTGAGCGTCGGCAGTTGCGCATGTCTGTTTCGTTCATGGCTGCGCAAGCGGGCACTTCTTGCGCCTCCATCCATATGACCAGCGCTTCGCGCCGCGCGCCAAACAGAAACTCCACGCGCCGGTTGGCCGCCCTGCCTGCGTCGGTTCTGTTGTCTGCAATGGGCACTTCTTCTCCGAAGGACACACGGAATATCTCCGCCTGTGGAATGCCCCGGCGGGCCAACTCGACGGCGACGGTTTCGGCCCTCAAAAGCCCCAGATTGAAATTGTAGTCGGGATGCCCGATCCAGTCTGTGTGGCCGGCGATGAATACCGAGACGTCATCGGGTTCGCGCGACAGGCTTTCCGCGATCATGTCCAGGATTGGGCGGGCCTCCGGGCGCAGATGGCTGCGATCAAAGTCGAAGAAGACGTTGTGGTCGAAAATGACGCGCAATACCGGGATGTCGGCAGGAAATTTCGACAGCCCGTGCTCCGAGCGTTCAATCAGGTATTCCTCATAACGGATCAGATGAAAGCCATAGGAGCGAGACAGCCGGTCAATTCGGTTGCGGCGGTCATCGTGCTCGAGTTGCGCCGTTTCGTGGGGCTGCAATATGGGCACGCCGGCCGAGGTCTGCCCCTGGGCTGCTGATGCACCGACCAGGCTTGCAATCGCTACGCTGGCGATGGCCAGGCGCCGGAGGATCAAAACGCGCCTCCCTCACTTTTGTTGAGCTGGAAGGAGAGGGCGTTGTCCGAAACGCCCTGCAAATCGACAAGGCTGTCGGAGGCGCGGCCTTCCAGGACGCTGCCATCGATCTCGAACTCGAACTCGCGCAAACCGGCGAACGGCATCCAGGATTCGAAGACCGGATCGCCATCGCGATTGCCCCAGACCTGGGCGAAAACCCGGTCGCCGACAAAACTGCACTGCCTGTCGTCACGGCAGGTCATCACGCCGGAAAATGGCGTTGACCTTTCGGCGTCTGTTTGAACCGAGACCCAGGAATTGGCCGCTGTGCCGTTCGCATCAACCGCCAGGCGCATCCGCATGGGATGGGTTCCAGTCGGATACCGGATGCGGCCGATGAAAAATTGCACCTGATGCGGCGGCATTTCGAACTGGGGCAGGGAGCCCTGCGGGTTGATGGACCTCAGGTCTGCCTGCACCTGAAGAAAGAACGCCTGCAAATACCGTCTGACAGCTTGCGCGTTTGAGGCGCCGCGGGTCCCGACAATATGAAGCTCCGCCCTGTTCAGGTTCAAGCCGGTGCGGCCGGCGCGCTCAATTGCGTCGGTCCGGGACGGCGCAGAAGCCCCAGAAAACTCGTCGAAGCGCGACAGGTCAGAGAAGAGGATAATCCGGGGCACGCCGTCTACGAGATTGAAAAACGCCCCCCGTGAGAGCGAATTGATCAAGGCGCTGTCGGCGAGGCTGGCGTCGGGCAGGCGCGAGTCCATCGGCGTTGCGCTCTGGGTGGCGATCGCCATGCGGGCCGCGAACTGCGCCCTCAGGCGGGTGGCGTGAGCGCTGGCGTCAGCG
This sequence comes from Oceanicaulis sp., assembly GCA_022565365.1. Lineage (GTDB taxonomy): Bacteria > Pseudomonadota > Alphaproteobacteria > Caulobacterales > Maricaulaceae > Oceanicaulis. The sequence goes on along the minus strand of JAIUMW010000023.1, from coordinate 16,859 downwards.
ACCGGACCCGATCCGAAGAACTGATCCATCGAGCCGCGCCATCCGCTGGAGCTTCTGATGTTCGCCCGTTCCTCTGCGCTGAAAAACGGCACGCAACCGCTGAACAGAGTGGTTGTCCCGCCACCATCTGACGAGGCGACAACCACTGTGAGACGCTCGCGCGCCTGCAGCCGGGTCTCGATGGAGGCGTCATCGGCGTCGAGAAACTGGCTGACGAAGCGGCGCCAGGCCGTGTTTTCTTCACGGATTGCGCCTGGCGCTTCAGGAAAAATATTGTGCTCGTCGACAATGAGGATGGTTTGCCTCAGCGGCTTTTCAAAGCCGGACAGATTACAATATCGATCATCCTGGACAGGCCTGGCTGACTGGCCAAACGCCAGGGAGCCGGACACTGACATGACAAGGGCCGCGATCAGAATGGAGCGGTTCAGCATAGCTTCAACTCGATGTCATGACGTTCATACTCGGAGACGTCGCAAGAGCGGAACACGGTCTCATCGTCCATATGGGGCACGAGCAGTTTGGTCTCTGTCTTGCTTGCCTTGCGTATCAGCGCTGCGCGATAGGCGGCCAGCGCCGCCAGAACGCGTCCGTCCTGCACCGAAAACTTCTGGAATGCGGCGCGCGCCGCGCCATATGATGAGGCGGCTTTCTGCGCGCGCTCGGCGTTCTCCAACTTCTCCAGCTCATCAGCAAACTCGGCTTCCGCCCTCTGGAGCTCACGGCGGCGCTCGCGCTCAAGGTTGTTCGACAAGTCTGATATTTGCGCGGCCACCTTGTTGAGCGCCTTGCGCTTCTCGGGAAACTCGGGATTGCGGTCATGCATCAGCCAGGCAATGAAGATGCCGACAATCCAGACCAGCACGTTACCCAGCAAAGTCCCCGCGATCATCATGAAGCTGCTGGTGCGGTCAGTCCCGCCCAGCTGCTGATTGAGCAGGATGTAGTCCGCCAGGAACGACACCCTGGCATAGGCGACAGACGCCAGGACGACGCTGAGGGCGAGCGAGCCCAGCGCCAGCATCCGCCAGGCCGCCCAACGGTTTTCATCCCGTTCGCGTTTGCCGAAATAATAGTTCCACTGGCGCAAGACGGTGCCGTGCCAATGCGAAGCAAGCGCCAGCGCGATCGCGACGACTACGGAAAGGCCGAGTGCCAGAAACGGGGTTGACCATGAGAGTGTGTTGAATGAGTCAAAGTTGATCAGAACTTCGACAACACCTACAATCAAAAGCAAAAAAACGTACAGAGGGGTGTTTGTTACTTTGGGTTCACGGTTGCCCTCTCTGGCCCTGATTGTATTATACTCGTTGGTAAGGCGATCTTCTTCCTTTTTGAGGCTCTGTATCTTGTCCAGTGCGAGCTTCTTCTGCTCACGCTGCTCGCGATAGATGTCCCGCTTCTTTCTGCCGAGAGAAATACTCAGACGCTGGCGTTCGCGCTCAATAAAGATTCCATCTGTCTGATTTGACTTTCCAAGCGCTTGAAATTCTTCAGCAATATCGGTCAAGGCCGCCTGGCGGACCGGATTTACAGACGTCCGGTACCAGGACAGCATTTCCTGGGTCAGATAGGAGGGGCTGTCATAGGATAGTGGATCGCTCAGCCGAATTTCCGCGGACCCCGCTTCATCCTGCACACGCGCAAGGAGCTGTTTGCGCAGGTCGGAGTTTTCCGAAAAATCCATGGTTTCATAGGCCGAAAGCGATGCATGCTTTCCGGTATTGCTGGACACAGTATTCCTCTCGGTCTGGAGACGACAGAAGTTCGGCGGGAGTCAGGGCGGCGTCAGGCGGCGACAGGCTCCCAGTCGCCGGTCTCGAGGCGGCACCACAGCTGATTGCCGGCCGATGCCTGGCCCGACCCCGCGACGTCAAGGGTCTGGGACGAATACCGGCAGGCAGTATATTGCTGTGCGTCATCCTCGCGGGCGCGCACCGGCGCTTCTTGAATCTGGGTTGTGACCGCGACCTGACGTCCTTGAGTGGAATTGAATGTCTGATACTGCGTCGAGCCTGAGTTCAAAGCCGCCAGCTCCAGTTCCCGCAGCCGCGCCCGGTCCTGCTCATTCGCGACCGCGATGAATACCGCGCAAGCTCCCGCCCCAGCGACAGCCCCGATGGCCGCGCCGCGTCCGGCGCTGCCCGATCCTGTATTGTTGCCGATGACTGCGCCGAGTATCGCCCCGGCCCCAATTGACATCATGCAATTGCGAATCGCTCTGTCCATCGCGGTGCCACCACCATAGGAGCCAGAGGTTGTGGCGCAGCCGGAAACAGCCGTGCTGACGGCCAACGCAAGCGCCACGGAAGCAGACCGAATTTTCATTGAAACCCCCCGGTTAATTGTTCGTCAATCAGTATGGCAGGGAAATTTTCTAAATCAATAAGCGTGTTGTTCAGAGTCCATTTCAGATGCATTTCGCCCTGCAGGCTTGGGCAAATAGCGCCGCGTGGTTGATCGGAGGGCCTTCGCCGCTATCGTTACGCAACCTGACAAGTTGGCGTTTGCGCGTTGAGTGGCGGGGTCCGGGCGCGCTGGCACCGCCGCCTCTTGTGAAGTAGATCGGCGCGATCTGGGGGAGCGTGTGGGCGATCATTGCGCCAGCGTCCAGGTGGTGGCCCCACGCCGCCCCCATCCGCACAGTCCCCATTGCCAGCCCGGCGCGAAACCGGTAAGACCCGGCGCTCATTCGCGCATGCCGCCCGTGCGGCGCGGGCGACACTTCGGTTCACTGACGAATTCAAGGGAGAGACCCATGGCGGTCCCCAAGCGTAAAACCTCGCCGTCCAAGCGCAATATGCGCCGCGGACACGACGCCATCTCCACGACGGCCTATGTCGAGGACAAGGACACCGGCGAACTGCGCCGTCCGCACCATGTCGATCTGAAGTCGGGCATGTATCGCGGCAAGCAGATTTTGACGCCGAAAGAAGACTGATCCGGCCACGCCGGGTAGGCCTGCAAGCCCTGCGCGAGCAATCGCGCGGGGCTTTTAGTTTGCGTGACTGAATCAGGCGCAGCGCGCTCTGGTTTTCTCAGGATCACGCCTCAGGCGCGGCGCACCAGCGCCTTTTCGCCGCAGCTGGGGCGGCGGATCTCCACGCTCACCACGCCGGGCAGGGCGGCGTCGAGGCGCTCGAACACCCAGTGGGCGATGGCTTCCAGAGAGGGATGCTCCAGCCCCTCCACCTCATTGAGCAGGCGGTGGTCCAGCTGGTCGCGAATCTTGGCCAGCTCCGCATCGATTTCCCAGAAATCGCGCACCATGCCGCTCTCCGCCGCACGTGCGCCCGACAGGGTCACCGTTCCGGCGAAGGAATGCCCGTGCAGGCGCGAGAACGGATGTCCCGCGTCCTTGTGGGTGAAATGATGCGCGGCGTCGAAGGTGAAGTCCTTCGAGATTTCCAGAACGAGTGCGGACATGGCTTCCTGACCTGAGCGTGGCGCGCCATATACAGAATGCAGCGCACAATGGAAACCGCGTGGCGCTGCAAGCCAAATGAGGCGCCGTCCATGAGCCAGCCCCCCGAGACGCCAAAGCCGGCGCGAAAACCGGTCACCGCGCTGACAGTGTTGCTATGGGCTGCGCCGGTGCTGGCCGGCCTTCTGGTGCTGGCGCTGGCGCTGGCGATGAACTGGCAGCCCTGGTTCGGCTATGCCGCCGTCATCGCGGGCGTGCTGGGCGCGGTCATGATGGCGGGCGAGCATTTTGGCGTGCGCGGCTAGGCGCTGCCAGTTCGGTCTTCCTTGACATTGGCGCGCCTGTATCGCGCGCGTTGCCGCGAGGGTGGCGTGCGATCATAGTCTCGCCCATGAGCAATCTGTTTCAGTCAGCCGGTCTTGAAGCGTCCGCGCCGCGCCCGCTGGCCGACCGGCTGCGCCCGCAATCGCTGGACGATGTGGTCGGTCAGGATCATCTGATCGGCCCGGACGGTCCGCTGGGGCGGATGCTGGCGCGCGGCCATCTCGCCTCGATCATATTGTGGGGGCCGCCGGGCGTGGGCAAGACCACGCTGGCGCGTCTGCTGAGTGATGCGGCGGGGCTGGAGTTTGACGCCATTTCCGCTGTGTTCTCCGGCGTGGCGGACCTGAAGAAAGCCTTCGACCGCGCCCGCGCCCGGCGTGCTTCAGGGCAGGGGACGCTGCTGTTTGTCGACGAGATCCACCGCTTCAACCGCGCCCAGCAGGACGGCTTCCTGCCCGTGGTGGAGGAGGGGGTCGTCACGCTGGTAGGCGCCACGACCGAAAACCCCAGCTTCGAGCTCAACGCCGCGCTTTTGTCGCGATGTCAGGTGCTGGTGCTCAAGCGCCTGGACGCCGACGCGCTGGAACGCCTGTTGGCGCGCGCCGAGGCGCTGGAGGGCCGCCCGCTGGCGCTGAACGCGCAGGCGCGCGATGTGATGATGGCGCTGGCCGACGGGGACGGGCGCTATCTGCTCAATCTGGCTGAACAGGTGTTCGCCGCCGCGCCCGAGGCGCCGCTGGACCCGGCGGGCCTGGGCCAGCTCGTGCAGCGCCGGGCGCCAGCCTACGACAAGGCGGGCGATTCCCACTACAATCTCATCTCCGCCCTGCACAAATCCATCCGCGGCTCGGACCCGGACGCGGCGCTCTACTGGCTGGCGCGCATGCTGGAGGCGGGCGAGGATCCGCTGTTTCTGGCCCGGCGCCTGGTGCGCATGGCCAATGAGGATATCGGCCTGGCCGATCCCGGCGCCGTTCACGCCGCGCTGGCGGCCAAGGACGTGTATGATTTCCTGGGCAGCCCCGAAGGCGAGCTGGCGCTGGCCCAGGCCGTGGTCCATCTGGCCTGCGCGCCCAAATCCTACGCGGTCTACAAGGCATGGAAAGCGGCGGTGCGCAGCGCCAAGGCCACGGGATCACTAAGCCCGCCCAAACACATCCTCAACGCCCCGACCAAGCTGATGAAGGCTGAAGGCTATGGACAGGGCTATGAATACGATCACGACGCGGCCGGCGGGGTGTCGGGCCAGGACTATTTCCCCGACGAGATGCCCGACCGCCCGGTCTTCTACGAACCCAAGGACGGCGGGCGGGAAGAGCAGCTCAAAGAGCGGATCGAGACATGGCGCGCGCTGCGCAAGGAGCGGCGGGGCGGTTAGGGGCGCCTCACCCGAACACCGCCGCAAACGGAAACAGGAAGGCGATCGCCAGCGACCAGACGGTGAAGGCGATGGTCATGAACAGGAGCGCCGTCTCGCGCTTGCCGGTGAGGATGGCCGGAACCGCGCCCGCGACCACCCAGATCACCATGGCGCCCAGCTGGACCAGAAGGAGCGCCGCCATCTGCGCAGGCCAGACAAGGCCGATGACCGCCAGCAGCCCCAGGCTCAGCTGGAACGCGCCCAGCAGGCGCAGATACACATCCACCTTGACCGCGTCATAGAAGAGCTTGCGCGCCGCCAGCGCCGGCGTGAACACCATGATCAGCCCCGCACCGCCCGCCGCCAGCACGGTAAGGAGATAGAGCGCTCTCAGGACGATGGTGTCGGCAAGGGTCAGCATGACGGCCTCCAGAGGGCGTGGCGTGCAGATGTCAGTACCGGACCAACGCGCGAACCGGCGGCTTGGGTTCGGGGCGGTTAATCCGGCTGCTTGCCGGCCGGGCCGGCGGCGCCGGATCGTGCAGTCATCCTCCATCAGGGTGGGCGCCGGACATCGCCGGGTCAAGGCGCGCTCACCCTCCGGCGCCCTCTTGCATAACGTTCAGCGTTCAACTAAAAACGTTCAACGCTGAACCAAATGGAGGGCAAGATGGCGCAGAGCCGCAGACTGTTTCTGAAGATCGCCGGCGCGTCGGCGCTGACGCTGGCAGCAGCCGGGGCGGGGCTTGGCGTGTTCGCCGCCACGCGCACGCCGGTGCGTGCGCTGATCCCCTGGGAGGAGGCGGTGAGCGGCGTCCATGGCGATCCGCGCCTGCGGGCGCTGGCCTGGGCGATCCTGGCGCCCAACCCCCACAATATTCAGCCCTGGCTGTTCGAGCTTGTGGGCGAGGACGCGGTGCGCGTCTGGCATGATCCGGACCGCCGCCTGCCGCAAACCGACCCGTTTGACCGCCAGATCGTGATAGGGTTTGGCTGCATGCTGGAGCTTTTGCGCATGGCGGCGGCTGAGGCCGGGCTGGCGGCGCAGATCACGCCTTTCCCGGAGGGCGGCGGTTCGCCGCGCCTGGATGACCGCCCGATCGCCCATGTGCGTTTCAGCCCCGGCGGCACGCAGCCGGATCCGCTATTTGCGCATGCGGCGGCGCGGCGCTCCAACAAGACGCGCTATGACGCCCGCCCGGTCCCGCTAGAGGTGCTGGACGCCGTTCACATCGCCGCCGCGCCGCGTCTCGATGCGCGTCTGACCAACGAGCCCGGCGCCGTCGGCGCGCTCAAGACGCTGACCGGCAGAGCGCTGGAGGTGGAGCTCGTCACCCCGCGCACATTCGGCGAGAGCATTGATCTGATGCGCTTTGGCAAGCGCGAGATCGAGGCGCAGCCTGACGGCATCGCCATCAGGGGGGCGGTGCTGGAAGGGCTGCACCATGCCGGGATTCTGACGCGTGAGACGCTGGCGGATACCGGCTCGCGCGCGTTTCGCGATACGGTTGAGATGTATGACGGCCTGATCGGCAGTGCGCAGGCTTTCGCTGTTCTGGTATCGCCCGGCGCCAGCCGTGAAGACGAGATCGCGGCGGGGCGTGACTGGGTGCGGCTCAATCTGGCCGCCACATCGCAGGGTCTCGGTTTCCATCCGCTGAGCCAGGCGCTGCAGGAGTTTGAAGAGATGGCGCCCTGGCTGGAGGCGGCGCAGGACATGCTGGCGCCGGACGGCGGGCGGGTTCAGATGATCGCGCGCATGGGCTATGCCGGTGATGCGCCGCGCACCCCGCGCTGGCCGCTGGAGAGCCGGGTTATGTCATGAGCGCCGCGCAGAGCAAGGATATCGCACCCGACCTGGTGTTCGCCGTCCTCAACGAGGCCGCGATCATCCACCAGCTGTCCGCCAGCATGCTCCTGAAAGCCCTGCCGGACGGGCTGCAGATCGCGCATTTCTCCGTGCTCAATCATATGGCGCGCCTGGGCGATGGCCGGACGCCGGTGCGGCTGGCGCGGGCCTTTCAGGTCACCAAGGGCGCCATGACCAACACGCTGCAGCGGCTGGAGGCGCGCGCCCTCGTGCGCATCGAGCCCGACCCGGAAGACCGGCGCGCCAAGCGCGTCTTCCTCACCGATGCGGGCCGCGAGATGCGCGCACGCTGCCTTGCCGCTCTGGGGCCTGAGCTTGCCCGCATGGGCGCAGCCCTGGGCGCGGCGCCGTTTGAAACCGCCCTGCCGGCCCTGCAGGCCATCCGCGCCTGGCTGGACGCAGACCGCAATTCGGGCGGGTGAGGGCCGCGGCCCGGCGATCAATCAGTTGGCGTCAGGCGGAAACGGCGCCGTGACGGCGCGCGACAGGCCGGTGAGGCGCCGGGCGATGGCGCGGCCATCGGGGTGCAGCACGATTTCAACACGCGTGCGTTCATGGCGCAGCGTGATGCGCCAGCGTCCTTCATCTTCGCCCTGACCCTGTTCGGCGCGCGCCAGCAGGCGGCCCTGCGCCATCTGTTCGCGCCAGCCCTCGGGGCTGAGACCGATCAGCGGCGCCAGCCTGGGCACATCCAGCTCCAGCCCGTCAGCGTGAACGCTCACGGCGCCCTTCGGCAGCATCTGTGTCATGTCGCAGCCCGGCCTGCCGGCATGAAATCGCCGCAGAACCCGTCGCGGTCGCTGGCCGGATGGACCGGGTCATGGGCGAGGCAGGCGGGCGGCGCGCCCGGCCCGCGATGGGCGCAATCCTCGCACAGGCCGAATATCGCAATCTGACAGGGCGGGGCGGCGAGCTGGCGCGACAGAGCTGTCAGCCCGGCCGCCAGCGCGGCGCGCTCGGCCGGCGCCAGGGCGGCGATGGCCGCGCCCAGCCGGGCCGCCGGATCGCGCGCAAGGGCGGCGCGCCCGGCCGGCGTCAGGCTGATCAGGCGGCGGCGGCCGTCGGCTTGCGCTGCGCGCACCTCCAGAAGGCCGCGCCGGGTCAGACCGGTCAGAATCTGCGAGGCGGCGCCTTTGGTCACCCCGTGAAAGCGCGCGAAGGCCCCCGGCGTGGCCGACAGCCGGTTGGCGCTGGCGGCGAAACGCAGCGCGGCCCATTGCGCCGCCGTCAGCTCCTCGGCCGCGCCCGACGCGCTGGCGGCGCGCGACAGATGGATAACCTGTTCGGCGATCTGGGATGATGACTTCATGGCCAAAGAAGTATCGTAACTAAACGATATTGCCAAGACCCGCCAGCGGCGCTACCAAATGGTATCGGAACTAAACGAGATAGGCCGTTAGGCGGGAGTAGGAGATGATCGCCCTGTTGGACCGGCATGAGGAGCTGGCCCTTCTCAAGGCTTGGCGCCATCACGGCGACCGGCAGGCGCGGGCGCGCCTGGTCGCGGCGTTCGAACCCCTCTGCCGGCGCTGGGCCTGGCGGTATGCGCAGCGTGGCGGGGATGTGGACGATTTGTCCCAGGAAGCGCGCATGGGCCTGATCACCGCCATCGAAAAGTTTGATCTGGAAAGCGGCGTGCGCCTGTCGACCTATGCCCGTTTCTGGATCCAGCACTTCGTCGAACGCTCGCTGCAGATCGGCGCCAGCGGCGTGCACGTCCCCATCACGGCCCGGCGTAAATTGCGCATCGCAGCGGCGCAGCGCGATCCCGGCCAGGCGCCAGACGGGCTGGGCGCGCTGGCCCAGGCCGGCATGGGCGATTTCGTCGCCTCGCCCATTGCTGTTGGCGAGGATTGGGAGGAGGGGGCGTCGCTGACCCGCAGTCTGACCGATGACCCCGATCCCCAGTTAACCTTCGCCGAATCGGCAACCCGTGCGTCGCGCCTGGATCATGTATCGCGCGCGCTGGACGGGCTGGATGCGCGCCGGCGCCTGGTGGTGGAGCGCCGCTTCTTCAGTGATCCGCCCCAGACCCTGGAGGACATCGCCCAGGTGCTCGACATCACCCGCGAACGCGTGCGCCAGCTGGAGCAGTCAGCCATTGAGCGCCTGCGCAGCGTGCTGCAGGAAGCCGGATGAAGGGCGTCGTTCCGCCCACACCATGTGTGTGGCAGAGATGGCGCCGGTCGAACGGGCGCTCCATGTGGGCTTCATAAGTATTCGCAACTGCAGCATGGGGCGGATTTTTTTTATATCGCCTATTCAATACTCAATTAGATTGTCTGCGCGCTGGTTCGATAATATAAGGGCCGCCTGTTTTTACAGGGGGCTGAAAATGACACCGATTCGACTGCATCTGATGCTGGGGCTGGCCTGGCTGGTCGCCGGCATGCTGCTGGGTGAGCATATGGGCCGCACGGGCGATCACGGGCAGATGCCCACCCACGCCCACATCATGCTGGTGGGCGGCGTGCTGCCGGTGCTCTGGGCGCTGGTCTACCGCACATTTGCGCTGGGGCAGGGGATTTTCGCCTGGCTCCAGACCGGCCTGCACCACATTGGCGCGATGATCATGATCGTGGGGCTTTACCTTCTCTATGGTCCGATGGCGGGCGATGAGGCGCTCGGTCCGGGGCTGGGCGTGTCGTCGATGCTGGTGATCGCCGCCACCGTCCTGATGCTGGTGCTGGCGGCGCGCGCACGCACGTCTGCTCCTGCACCTGACTAAGCAAGCCCGGCGGGCGTTGCACGGACGGCACGGGGGCGCCAAGGTCACACGGCTGTGATTGAGGAGGCGCCCCTGTGCCCAAGACCTGCGCTGTTCTGACCGGTGACCTCATCGGGTCCAGCCGTGCTGGCGCGGCGGTGACCAGCGCCGCGTTCGAAGCGCTGGCGCAGGCGGACCGGGATATCCGCGCTTGGCCGGGTGAGGCCCGTGCGCCGTCGCTTGAGCGCTTTCGCGGCGATGGCTGGCAGGCGCTGGTGATCCAGCCGCGCCTGGCCTTGCGCGCGGCCTGCCTCTACAGCGCGGCGGTCCGCTCCACGGGCAAGAGCGCGGCCACGCGCCTGTGCGCCGGGCTGGCGCCGGTGAAGGCGATTCCCAAAGACGGCGGGCTGGGCGCGGGTGAGGGCGAAGCCTTCGTCCTGTCGGGCCAGGGCCTTGAATCCATGCCCAAAGCCCTGCGCATGAGCGCGCGCGTTTCGGCATCCGCCAGGCCGGACATCACCGGCTGGGCGCCGGCCGCTTTCGGGCTCGCCGGCGCGCTGTGTGCCCGATGGACGCCCCGGCAGGCGCAGGTGATGCGCCATCTCGTGACGCTCGATCCTCCGACCCAGGCCGCCCTCGGCGCCCAGCTCGGCATATCCCAGCAGACCGTGCAGGATCATTTCGAGAGCGCGGAAGGTCCGGCCCTGCTGGCGGTGCTGGACCAGATGGAGGGATCTGCATGATCGGGAGACAACAGGCGAAATCACCTGTAATCCTAAAAAACAGGCGAAAAAGCCTGTTAAGGGGATCGGGCGCCGCGATACAGCCTAAAAAGGCTGTAATCATGAAAAACAGCCTTAAAGGGCTGTTATCATGCCATGCTTGAGACCGCGCTCGCCCTGCTCGCCGCTCATGCGGCGGCCGATTTCGTGCTCCAGCTCACCTGGATCATCAACAGGAAGCGCAAGCTCGGCATATTCGCCCTCCATATCGCAATCGTTGCGTTGACGGCGGCGCTGGCGCTGGGCGCGGGGCTCGGTTCTCCGGGGCAGGTCTGGGCGGCCGTGGCCCTGGTGGCGCTGTCCCATGGCGTGATCGATGCGCTGAAGACCTACGGCCGCATGCCCGGTGTCATCGCCGGAATGCTGGAGCCGGGATCAGAGCCGGGGCCGCGCCGCAAGTTCGCCGCCTTCAGCCTCGACCAGCTGGCCCATCTGGGTTTTATCGTGCTGGCCGCCATCCTGTTTCCTAATGCATTTGCGCTGGGCGAATGGGCGTGGCGCCTGTCAGATCAGGGCGCCGGCCTCGCCGCCCTCTATGCCGTGGGCGCGGGCTTCATCATCGCGACGCGCATGGGCCAGTTCGCCATCGCCAAATTCATGGCGCGCTTTTCCCTGCCGGCGCTGGAAACCAAAGACGCTGCCGCCGGCCCGGTGGATGAGGGCCTCAAGATGGGCGGCGCCTGGATCGGCCTGTTGGAGCGCACCGCCGTGTTCGTGCTGGTGCTGGCCGGCCAGTTCGCCGCCATCGGCTTTCTGATCACGGCCAAGTCGGTGCTGCGCTTCCAGTATGCCCGTGACCGCAGCCATAGCGAATACGTGATTATCGGAACCCTCGCCAGTTTCAGCTGGGCCGCCGCCGCCGCACTCGCCACGATGTGGGCGCTTGAACGCGTGTGATGACGGCGCCCGGCCTTGCGTGGCGGCGCGCTGCGGCCTATCGCTGCGCGGTATGAACCATCTTCTTCTCATCGCCGCCGGGGGCGCGCTGGGTGCGGTGTCGCGCCATGGCGTGAACCAGGCGTGTTTGCGCTGGATCGGGCCTGAGGCGCCCTGGGGCGTGCTGGCGGTCAACGTGATCGGATCACTGGCTATCGGTGTGCTGGTGGGTTGGCTGGCCCAGGCCGGGCGCGCCGACGCCACCGAGATCCGTTTTGCCTTTGGCGTCGGGTTTTTGGGCGCCTTCACCACCATGAGCGCATTGTCGCTGGAGCTGCTGCTGATGATCGAACGCAAGGCCTTTATCGAGGCGCTGGTGTGGGGCGGCGGCATGGTCATCGCCTGCGTGCTGGCCACCGGCGTAGGGCTGGCGCTGGCCCGTCAGGTGTTTGCATCATGAGCGCTGTACAAACCCTCGAAGTCACGCAAGCCGAAGCCGATATGCGTCTGGACCGCTGGTTCAAGGCGCATTTCCCGCACATCCCCCACGGGCGGGTGGAGAAATTCATGCGCACCGGCCAGATCCGGGTCGATGGCGCCCGCGCCAAGGGCAATCAGCGCCTGGAGCCCGGCCAGATCGTGCGCGTGCCGCCCATGCCTGAGCCCGGCGAGATTCGCACCGAGGCGCCGCTGTCGCGCGAGGATGCGGCGTTCGCCCGCTCCATGGTGCTGTATCAGGACCACGAGCTGATCGCGCTGAACAAGCCCCATGGCCTGGCCGTGCAGGGCGGGTCCAAGACCACGCGCCATCTCGACCGGCTGCTGGATGCGTTCGGCAAGGGCGATCAGCGCCCCCGCCTGGTCCATCGGCTCGACAAGGACACGTCAGGCGTCCTGGTCGTGGCGCGCACCGCCGACAGCGCCCGGCGCCTGTCGCGCCTGTTCCAGACCCGCGACCTTCGCAAATATTACTGGGCGGTGGCCCTTGGTGTGCCTGCGCCTCACCAGGGCCAGATCAGCGGTTTCCTGCGCAAGTCCAGCGGTCCCGATGGCGACCGCGAACGCATGATGGCGGCGCACCATGGCGAGGAGGGGGCCCAGCATGCGGTCACCCACTATGCCGTGGCCGACCATGCCGGCCGGCGCGCCAGCTGGGTCGTGCTCAGCCCGGAGACCGGGCGCACCCACCAGCTGCGCGTGCACATGGCCGGCTTTGGTCACGCCATTCTGGGCGACGGCAAATACATGTGCGACATCCCCACGCCAGAGGGCCTGTCGCGCAAGCTGCACCTGCACGCGCGCAGGCTGGTCATTCCCAGCCCGGGCCAGCGCCCGCTGGCGCTGGAAGCGCCCTTGCCCGACCATATGAGCGAGACCTTCGCCGCGCTGGGCTTTGACTTTGACGCTGGCGCGGCCGCCGAGGAGACACTGGCGTGAGCGGTTTGAAGCTGGCGGTCTTTGATGTCGACGGCACGCTGGTGGATTCGCGCGAAGTGATACAGCGCGCCATGACCCGCGCGTTCGAACGGGCAGGCCTCGGCCCCATCGCCTATGATCAGGTGCGCACGATTGTCGGGCTGGAATTGTCAGAGGCCGTGGCGCGCCTGGCCCCGCCGGACTATGGCGCGCAGCGGGTCGCCGCGCTCACCGATTTCTACAAACAGGCCTTTGTCGAGCAGCGCGCCGAGCGCGGCTTCTCCGAACCGCTCTATCATGGTGCGCGCGAGACTCTGGAGCGGCTGGCCGACGAGGGCTGGCTTCTGGGCGTGGCCACCGGCAAGGCGCGGCGCGGTCTGGACATCGTGTTCGGCCACCATGATCTGCACCGCTATTTCCAGACCTTGCACACCGTCGATGGCGGGCCCCGCAAGCCGCATCGGCGCATGGTGCTGGTCGCCATGGCGGAAACCGGGGTGCGGCCCGAAGAGACTGTGGTGATCGGCGATACGTTCTCGGACATGGCTATGGCGCGCGCTGCGGACGCCCACGCCATCGGCGTCAGCTGGGGCTTCCATACTGTGGACGAGATTGCGGAAGCGGCGCCCCACGCCATCCATCATGATTTCGCCGCGCTGAACGCCGCGCTGGACGGCTTCGCCGAAGACCGGAGCGCCGCATGAGCATGTCAAAGGCCAGGGCGGAAAACCGGCCCCTGCCGCGCCGCTTCTATGCCGAGGTAAGCGCCGCGCCGGGCGAGGGCGGCTGGCGGGTTCTGCTGGACGGGCGCCAGGTGCGAACCCCGGCCAAATCGGTGCTGGTGCTGCCGTGCGAAGCGCTGGCGCGCGCCGCCGCGGCGGAATGGGAAGCCCAGGGCGAGCACATCAACCCTTTCACCATGCCCGTTACGCGGCTGTGTCATGTGGCGCTGGACCGCACCGGTGACGTGCGCGCGACCGCCGCCGCCGAAGTCGCACGTTTTGCCCGCACCGATCTGTTGAGCCACCGCGCCGATGACTCCGTTCTGGCCGCGCGTCAGGCCGAGGCCTGGGATGCGTGGGTCGACTGGGCCGCCACCGCGCTCGACGCGCCGCTGCGGGTGGCGGTGTCGGTCACCGCGCTGGATCAGCCCGATGCCTCCATCGCCGCGCTGGAACGCCGGGCCCTCGCGCTCGATGATTTCCGCCTGACGGCCCTGGTCAGCGCCGCGCCCATTCTCGGCTCGGCGGTGCTGGCGTTTGCACTGCTGGAGGGGGAGGCGGCCGCCGAAACCCTGTTTGACGCGTCGCGTGTGGACGAGCGCTATCAGGCCGAGCGCTGGGGCGAAGACGCCGAAGCGGCCGAGGCCGCCGCGAACCGGAAACGCGATCTTCTCGGGTGTGAAACTTTGTTTCGCGCCCTGGATGCGGACGAAAACTGATCCTGACATATCAGCGCGCGTTTTGGCCGTGTGACTGGCGTGCATGACCGCAAAGGCCATGAATGACGCAGCGTGTCAGGCGAGGATACGCCGTCAGCCGCCGGGATCATTGACCGTCTGCATGCCCAGCTCCGGCGCCGGGTTGAAATCAGCCACCAAGGGCGGGCGCGACTGGCTGCGCACGGTCTGCGCGATCGCTTCAAGGTCAGGCCGCGCCAAAGGTCCGGTCACCCCGATCACCAGGTCATTCTCGCGCCACCACACCAGCCGCTCGCCGTCGAGATGCGAATGCTGCAGCGCGCCGGGTCCGGCCGGGGCGATCCGCCGCGCCAGAATGCGCACGGTCTCGCCGCCAGAGGCCTGGTATTCCAGGGCGTTGAACGCGCCGCCTTGCGCGGTGCGGGCGGTGGAGGCGGTCAGGTGCAAGCCATGGCTGGTAAGCTCGGGCGGGCTCATTACCGGCTCGGACAACAGGCTTGGCGCAGCTGGGGCGTCGCTAACGGCGAGGCCGCCCAACTGCACCAGTTCCGCGGGCGCTTCACGCGCATGGGGGTCCGTACCGGTCTGCAGCCCCGCAGCGAGCCAGCCGCCAGCGAACACCAGCACCGCCGCCGCGGCTGTCGCGCCCATGCGCGTCATCCGGTCGAACCGCTCGGCCCGGCGCGCGGCACGCACCACCGCCGCCGGCAGCCCGGCGCCCGCCCGCTGCCGGGCGAAGGCATCAAGCGCATCGGTGACGCGCCGGTCGATACGGGCATCCTGATCGTTGTGGGTTTCGTGTTCGTTTTCAGTGTTCTGGGTCATATCACTTCACCTGGCGCAGCCGGGTGCGCTCCTGTGTGTCCAGCTCTGGCTCCGCCTCGCTGAGGCGCTCGCGTAGCGTGCTGCGCGCGCGCGATATCTGAGAGCGCAGGGTGGCCGGGTTGAGATCGAGAATGGCCGCCGCTTCTTCGTTTGAATGTCCCTCGATAGCGATCAGGGTCAGGGCGGCGCGCTGGTCGCAGGGCAGGGCGTCCAGCGCATCAAGCGCCTCAGCGCAGTCCAGCCGGGCCTGCTGCACGGCCGGGGCCACCGGAACAGGGGCCGCATCGGGGTCGCTGAGCGGCGCTTCCCGCCGCGCCGCCTGGCGCATCAGATCAAGATGGGTGCGGTAGACAATGGTCATCAGCCAGCTGCGCGCGCGCTCGGGTTTTCGCAACTGACGGCGCTTGCGGATGGCTGTCTCGGCAGCGATCTGCACCAGATCATCAGCGTCAAACGCATTGCCCGCCAGCGCGCGTGCAAACCGCCGCATGGCGGTCAGCTGACGGGCAATGGTGCGGCTCATATCCTTGGCGTTCATCCGGCAGTCTCTCAATGGCTGTTAGTAAGACGCTGAAAAGCGGGCGTCTGTTGCATCAGAATAGCGAAAAAATTCCAGTCATGTGGTGACATGACCAAATCGTAATGCATCTCGCTTGCAACAACTTCGCGGTCGAAAGCGTCTTACCCTCAGGACGCCGGCCTCAATTGGCGCCGCAACTGGAATGGAGACTTGTTGACATGACCACGATGTTCAAGACGACCGCATCCGCCCTCGCTCTGGCTCTTGGCGCCGCCTATGCCGCGCCCGCCGCGATGGCGCAACAGCAGCCGCCGCCCCAGCAACAGCAGGGCATGGCGCAGCAGCAGCCCCAGATCGAGCCCGTCACCGACGAAGAGATTTGGAACTTCGTGCGTGCTGTGGATGATGTCAGCGAAATCGTCGAAGACATGCGCCCACAGCTTGAAGCGGCGAATGGGCAGGAAGAAGCCCAGATGATCCAGCAAGCCGCCCAGGCGCAAATGCTTGAAGCGGTGGAAAATCAGGGCCTGACGCCTCAGCGCTATAACGAGATCAACATGGCCGCCCAGGCCGACCCGGAGCTCGGCACGCGCGTCTCGGAAATCGCCGAAGAGCACCGCGCTCAGGACGGCTGATCGCCTCCTCCACGACACTTCGGAGCGCCCGTGTCCGGTCACCGGTTCCGGGCGCTCCCCTTGCGCCCCCGGCTGTTCCCCCCGCAGCCGGGGGCGTTTTTGTGTCAGCGCCTTGCCAGGCTGGCGCGTAACGCCGATTGGTTAGGGCCTCGTCAAGCATCAGCAGGCAGGATGGCGACCCTTGGACCTCAACCTGACGGGGCGCCGCCCATGACCTTGCTGGCCCAGATGCCCGCACCGGAAGCCCTCCGGGCCGCCAATGTGCATCCGGAGACCGGTCTCGCGACGGATTACCTTAATCATTTCAATGAAGTGGTCATGCTGCTCGAAATGCTGCCCGAGATGCCCGAGTGCGCGGAAGACATTCTGAGCTGGGAGCCGTACGGATATGAGGAGCATTTTGAGCGCACCGGCTATAGCGGCCGCGAGACTGTGATCATGGCCTGGCGCGCCGCCCCGCGCGCGATGCGTGCGCATTTCGAGACTGTGATTGCGGCCCTTGATGAAGTTATCGCCGATCTTCAGGGCCGCGTGCGTGCGGGTGATCTCGACGGAGCGGCGCGGGCGGTGCGCGACGAGGCCGAGCCCTTGCTGGCGGCCGCGCGCGCAGCCGTGCATGGTCATGTCACCGGCGAGACGGATCCAGACCCGGACGCGGTCCAGTCCAGCGTGGACGCATTGTTTGGCCAGGGAGCGCAAT
>JAIUMW010000022.1 GCA_022565365.1 Oceanicaulis sp. | reverse complement strand
GGGCGATAGCCGCGCGCCAGCTTGTGGGCGCCCTGGGCGCCGGCTTCAACGCGGGTCAGACCGTGGGCGAGTGCGAACTCTATGGCCTGATGATAGCAAAGTTCGAAATGCAGGCTGTCATGGGATTCCAGCGCCCCCCAATAGCGGCCGTAGAGCGTGTCAATCCCGATGAAATTCAACGCGCTGGCGATATAGGCGCCGTTGCGGCTGGCCATCACCAGCAGGATTTTATCCGCCATGCGCTGGCCGATAAGGGAGAAGAATTCGCGGTTGAGATAGGGCTGGCCCCATTTGCGCGCGCCGGTGTCGAGATAGCAGGCATAGAACACATCCCAATGGGCTTCGGTGATGTCCGAGCCGGTCAGAAGCTCAATTTTTACATCGGCTTGTGCGGCTTCGCGTTCCTTTCTCAGGGCCTTGCGCTTGCGGGAGGCGAGGGCGTCCAGGAAGTCGGCATAATCGCGATAGCCGTCGCTGGTGAAGATGAACTGGATGGCGTGGCGCGCCAGAAGGCCTTGGGATTCAAGGGCTTCGCGGTCGGGTTCGTTCGGGAATAATACATGCCAGCTCGATGCGCCCAGCTGGCGCGCCGCGGCGATGCCACCCTGGATGAGAGCGTTTCGTGTGTCCGAGCAATGACTTAGGATGCGCGGGCCGGTGGCGGGGGTGAAGGGAATGGCGGTGACCAGCTTGGGGTAGTAACTCCCGCCCGCGCGCTCCAGCGCATCGGCCCAAGTATGGTCGAAGACATATTCGCCGTAGGAATGCGCTTTAAAATACATGGGCATAGCGCCCACCAAGTGTCCGTCCGCGTCTTCCGCCAGCAGGTGGCGGGGCGCCCATCCGGTCCCTTCTCCGACGCTGCCGCTGGTCTCCAGCGCGTCCAGGAAGGCCCAGCTGGTGAAGGGGTGGATCGCGCCTGTTTTGGTGTCGTCCGCGCCGTCTCTGGTGTCGTGCGCGCCGCTTGTGGCGCCATCCACACCCGTTTGTGTGTTCAAAAGCGCGTCCCACGTGTCAGCCGGGACGGTTTTCATGCTGTCGGCGAGGGAGAGGCGCACAGAGCGCATGATGTCAGGGGCCGCCGGGGGTCAGAACGGGGGATAGATATGCGGATATAGCGCCGACCCCGGCGATGAGCGAGGGACGGGTGATCAACCGGTCAGCCGGGCGGCTGGCTTCATCCGGTCCCGCTTACCGGGCGCGCTCACCCGATCTCGATCACCGCGTCCACCTCCACCGCGGCGCCCAGGGGCAGCACCGCCACCCCCACCGCCGAGCGGGCGTGGCGCCCGGCCTCGCCGAACACCGCCACCATCAGGTCCGAGGCGCCGTTGATCACTTTGGGAATGTCGGTGAAGGCCGGGTCGGCGTTGACGAAGCCGCCAAGCTTGACGATGCGAGTCACCTTGGTGAGGTCGCCGCCGCAGGCTGATTTGAACTGGGCGATGAGATTGATGGCGCACAGGCGCGCCGCGGCCTGACCCGCGTCGAGATCCAGCCCCGCGCCCAGGCGCCCGGCCGTCAGCCCGTCGGGGCCAAGCGAGATCTGGCCGGAGATGTGGACCAGCGCGCCCGAGCGCACGAAGGGCACGTAATTGGCCACCGGCGCGACGGGCTCGGGCAGGGTGATCCCCAGCTCGGCGAGGCGGGATTCGATGGCGTTGAGGGGGGCGTTCTGGGGAGCGGTCATGGTATGGGCCTCCAGTGCGGGGTGGCAGAGCCCGAGATAGACCGCGTTCAGGGCGCAATTGCAATCGGGCGAGGGGTGGATCTGCGGGCCCGGCGGGCGGTGGGCTGGGGTGGCTGGCGGACGGGTGATTTAGGGCGGGGCGGGTGTGGCGCCGCGGGTCTGGGCGATCACTGTTTGCGAACGCGCTGACTCTGGCCGATCTGCCGGGCGCGGGTATGTGCACCGGTTCTCTGCGGGAGAAACATGTGTGTCCCCGGTTTTCCGGTTCTCCGCGGGAGAAATAGGCGTGTGTGCCCGATCCGACACGCGCCCGTAGCTCAGCTGGATAGAGCACCAGACTACGAATCTGGGGGTCAGGAGTTCGAATCTCTTCGGGCGCGCCATTTTCTGAACAGAAGACAGCCCCCTACGGGAGGGGTCCCAAGTCGGTTGATGAAGCCCTCGCGACACGCGCTGTCCAGCCTTTGATCTGGATCGAGTTGTCGTTCACCTCGAAAACGCGGAACTAGGCCAAATTTGCTCTCAGATGGGATTCAAAGCCCGATGCCCAGCTTTCATTGATCTCTCTAGCCACTACTTGTGTCCTCGAGCTCCTCAGCAACTCAACAAAAGCAGCTCTTCGGTCTCCAGCCGCAATATCTCGGCTTCTGATACTGTCTTGCGGCCTAGTCTCGGTGGACGTCAGCTCCGCCAAATCTCTAATTGCGCCTCCCCACGCCCGTAACACTGGGTCAATATTATTGGCGCTCTTAAAGCTGTCCTCGATGCGGAACATCTGCTGAGGAAACTGCCGATGAGCTTGCGCCAGCATCTGCCCGCCCGCCGCAAAACCAAGCTGCAATATCAACTCCTCCTCCTCGACTGGGTGCTGCAGTGTTTTCTGAAGGCCGAGCTCAACTCCACCTCTTGCAACTACCGATGGCCGAAGCCCAATCTGCTCAAGCAAACCGGTGTCCCGTAATGTCGTCCATCGCGCTAATACTTCTTCAGATAGCTCAGACCAATAGTCTAAACACACCTGCGGGGCGCACACTTCGCCAGATTTCAGCGCCAGGCAGAAGCGAAGAAGCATCATCTGTCTGGCGACTAAGCCGGTTGAACGGTCCGATACCGCCGCTTTGAGTTCGCCCCGCGGAAGCTGAGGCAGGAGCCGCTTGAGGCTCATGAGCAGCTCTGTGTGCTCAAGGGTCGACATCAGAATGGTGAGCAGTACGTCTGCTGGCACGTTGATTTGTTGGGCTACTTCGGTTGCCAACAATACTCCGAGAGCATCTGACTGGGCTTCTCGGGTTTGGTCCGCAAGAGTTCGATGGACTGTTTTTGCTAACTTGACCCCTTGCACGGCGAAACCAAAAGATTCACCGTCTTCATTGAACTTTTGGAGCACCTCTGGGAACACAAACCGCATTCGTTTCGGCTGACTGGAGATGTCGATTTGCTCTTCCTTAAAGCGATCTGCCACCCACTGAAAAAGGTCTTCGACCCCAGCGTTGTCTGCCATCTGAAGCAAATGACCAATCTCATGACCGGTAATGAAGCTTAAAAGCAAGTTGGATTCTAGGATGTCGACTAACTCAAAGCGCATCGCTTGCGGGCGAGGGATGTGAGTACCGTCTGCGGTGCTACGACTGTACTGGGCAAGCCGCTCATTGGCTCTTTCGCTTACAGAAATCGCTAATGGCAGGTCCCCATCGTCAAAGAAGCTTTCAGCAGCGCGGATCATAAACTCGACATAGCTAAAGATGGGGCGCTCATTCCAGTAGGCCCGCGAGAGCAGTAAGCTCAAGGCGTTGGCTTGCTCGACGTCTATGAAACCGAGTCGGGTGGCATTTCGAGAGACAACGACGCTTGACCATTGCATCGAACTAATTGGTAAAAGGGCGAGATGTTTGGAGGAGGATGGGTAGTAAAGCGTCATAAACGCGCAAGCTCTTCGGACGCTCCGGCGATCTCGAACACCAACCTTCAAACCCGCAGTTCGCCGCAAACGCGCTTTGATGGCGCGCCAATCGTCTCGGGGAGGCAGCGCTTTCATGGGTCTCGACGATGTTGGATAATATGAAGGATTTCTTTGATTTTATACGGTTTTAGATTCTTGATGCGGATCTTCTCACCATCTTTTTAGTACTCGAACTCCCCGCGTGCGGCGATTAAATAACCAAGCATGCCAGTGATGATCGGTACAACCGCCGTAGTGACGTCAACTAGCCACTGTACGAGCACCGCGCCATCGAAGTTTTCGATCTCGATGGGCTCCTTAAGGTCATGCTCTGGAGTTAAGCCATCCGCTAAGCGAAGATCTTTCCAAACGTGCTCGAATTCGTGTGCCTGGGCCTTCGGGACACTGATCAAGATAACATTGGATTTGGCGTCCATCGGTGGGCCTCGACTGTTTGATTTACAACTTCCAAACTCTATAATGACACGTTCAAATCGGCAAGCTCCCGAAAAATCGGGGACACACACCTATTTTCGGATCACGGGCAGCACCGGTTCGCCGCAGGAGTAATAGGTGGGTGTCCCGGTTCACTAAATCGGTTTGTCCTCGGTTTACTGAAATTGGTGTGTGTCCTCGGTTTGGTGTGTCCCCGGTTTGGTGCGGCGACCCTTCTGCCGCGCACGCCTTGAGGGTTGAAGGCCGCGCCCATGCGCGTCATGGTGCCCCGGTTGGGGGAGGCGCGCGCCCGGCCCATGCGGACCAGGCGCAACAGGCGAAGCGCATGGCTTTGAATAAACCCGTGAATTCGCGCGAGATCGCGATCACCGCCGCCGATGGCCGGGTGCTGGCCGGGCGCGTATTCGCGCCTGCGCGGCCCCATGCTGTGATGGTGATCAACCCGGCGACCGGCTACACGCAGGATTTCTATCGTCCCTTCGCGCAGGCCGCTGCGGCGCGCGGCTGGGCGGCGCTGACATTTGACTATCGCGGCCAGGGCGCCTCGTTGCAGGGCTCGCCGCGCCATGACCCCGCCCGCATGCTCGACTGGGCGCGCTATGACGTGCCCGCCGCCGCCGCCCACGCCAGCGCGCTCTATCCCGGCCTGCCGGTGGATGTGGTGGGCCATTCGGTGGGCGGGCAATTCGCCGGCCTGATCGATGCGCATGTGCCGGTGCGCGCCCTGGCGCTGATGTCCTCGTCCGGCCCCTATTGGGGGCATCACGCGCCGTCCATGCGGCTGAAAGCGTGGAGCTTCTGGCGGCTTTGCGGCCCGGCCTGCCTCGCCCTTCAGGGCCATGTGCCGCGCGGGGCGCTGTGGCGCGGCGCCCCTCTGGCGCCGGGCGTGTGGCGCGACTGGCGCGCCTTCGGGGTCAATCGGGATGGTTTCCGCGATCTGTTCGCCGAGCACGGGCTGGACGCGCGCTGGCGCGCCTTTTCCGCCCCGGTGCGCGCCTGGGTCCCCGATGACGATCCCATCGCCACGCCCGGCGGCGTGCGCTGGCTGCTCGCCCGATACGCCCACGCCCCCCGCGACAGGATAATCGTGCGCCCCGACGACCTCGCCCGCGGCCCCATCGGCCATGACGGCCTGTTCCGCGAACGCCTGGGCGATGTGTTCTGGCCGCAGGTGTTTGGCTGGCTCAGCCATGATCCCCTGAAATTGGCGGCGGAATGAGGGGATTCGAGGGTCGTTGGCTTGAATGCCACTTCACTTGTGGTCATCTCGGTTCTGATCGATTTCATGCTGATGCACGTCAATATAGTTATGCGCCAATACAGGGGCTAAAAATCTGCCCAAAATCACCCCGGCAATGTTCACTAAAAAAGCGAGTTCAATTTGATAACCGGGCAAAAAAACCCAATTTGAATATGGCGTTTGCTGACGAAGCCGCACACAAACCTGCAGCGAGCAACGCCATAATCTTGGCATGTGATTTCTTGATCTTTCTCATTCGATGCGCCGCCTTGATTCATCCCGCAAGGACCCCGCTGGGAGATGAAACGATTGTGACAGTATCACCCGATCTGACCAGATGCACCCCAGACAAAACCTGTCGCCTGCTCTCCAAGCATCCCGCCGGGACCACGCCCGAGCTTGGTCAGGAACCCATCAATCGGCCTCTTCATTAAAGATTATTTTTAATCCAGCAAATATGAATTTCGAAAACCAGTAAAAGAATATCATTACAAAAATCATAGACAGGAAAACGAACAAGTCCGATGACGTTGAAATAAGATCAACGCTGCTGTCAAAAAAGCTCAAATATATGAATAGAGTTGCACATGCTGCAATCACAATAAAGAAGAATCCCCAATAAATTTTCTCGAACACGTTGATCATGGCTGACACAGGCCCCGGCTATGAAACGGTCGCCCCAAATCCCCTGAGCGTATGAATGTTTCGACTGCGATTTCGTGCGACACGATAACCGGCCTCTCAGCTTTTGTCTTTCTCGACCCATACCCGCTCTATCCGCAGGATCGTCGCGACGCCGAGCTTCAGGCTGCCGAAGCACAGAGCCAGCTGATCGCCAGGCTTCACGTTTGCCGACAGCAGGGCGTCGGTCGCGCCGCGCAGCAGCGTCTGGCCGCTCTGTCCCGGCGCTATGGAAGCGCCGCCTGCAGCGGCCTCCATGTCATGATGCAGGCCATTAGCCACCAGTGAAAACCGGCTGTGTTCCCGCAGACCGAGCCATTGCGTCCAGCCGATCTCCGCCAGCGTGCGCAATCTCACATGGGCATCCAATTCAGACACAGGGCGGGGGCCGGGAGTGTGGGCGGGCATGATGTCGTCTCCCGATAGCGGACCGAGCGCATGCCGTCCTGATACCCGGAGCCCGTAGGGTAATGGCGGGGCTGAGCGTGACTACCAGACCGCCAAGTGTTCAGTGTAAAGGTCCACGCCCAGCGCGAACTGTATAAATATGTATGCTATCAATGCGATTCCGCAAAAAGCTGAACCAAATATCAACAGCGAACGCTGATGCTTTCTTGGATACAAAATGAGTGGAGAATATCCCTCAGTGAGCGCCAGCAATAAATGCGTCGCTATAAAAGAAACACCCATCCCAACTGGGATCCATGGTCCCGGGAGAACAGCAAATGATGCAATCGCTCCAATAAAGAATATCAAAATGCTGAGAAGCCACATGTCGGTCTCCGGGTGCTGGATTGAACAGCCAAGCCTTATCCGGCTAAAGGCGTATTCTCCTATAGCGCCAGCTCGATAAACTTCTGCACGCCCTCGCGGTCTTGCGCCCCCGCGATTTTTGGAACGATTATGGCCACGTCTCTGGGCATAGTGATCGTATGGGGTTCAAAGCCAGTAAAGTCGATGTCACTGATCCTCAGGCCGAGCGTCGCGATATTCTTGCGCCTTAAATCCGTCATGGCATGCCCCCTCATTAGGCCAGCCGCAATCTCACTC
This sequence comes from Oceanicaulis sp., assembly GCA_022565365.1. GTDB lineage: Bacteria > Pseudomonadota > Alphaproteobacteria > Caulobacterales > Maricaulaceae > Oceanicaulis. The sequence continues at coordinate 13,555 of JAIUMW010000022.1, read as the reverse complement.
CAGCGTGCGCATCAACGGACGAATCTGTGCAGCCAATGATCGGCCGGTATATGGAATATATCGAAACCTGTGCTTTCAAGAATTTCAGCATATTGCCTTTCGTCAATCCAATCTGGCGGATTCTCAAGCACAGTTATGTCTCTCAGGGTGGCGTGAATGCCTGCTTCATTCGCGGCGTTTACAACCGCCCACAAACCACCGGCCCCATAGTCATGGCATATCAGAAATGGATGCGTCACGCGCATGGCGGAATCCACAATCGACTTGGCATTCAAGCTAGATGAAGCGGTGGTTCGTTGCCAAGCTCACTGATCGCGCAATGGCGCCCCCTTAGAACGGCGCACGGAGCGGCGCGTCCGCTTCCGGCGATCCCGCCAGCAAGGCGAAGCTGAGAAGGGTGATCATGGGCGCGCCCCGCAGTTTGGCTGTTCGGGGGTGGGGGCCGCATTTGAGAGCGGGCGGAAATCAACGGCACTGGCCATCCTCGAAGGACGTCATTCAGTATGGATACCCGAATGATGTTCATGTCGCGTCCTGGCAGGGTGTCGTTTTCCGTGTCGCATCAGGTAAGCGCCACAAAAATTTGACCTCGCAAAAGCCCGACACTTCAATATCGGCAGGTATTTGCGTCTTCGTTCTGTCGATGTCGGAGTCCGGGAAGCGGGCCGTCCGGGCGATCAATGTCCAGACTGAATGATCGCGTTTCACAAGGAGGGCGTGGAGCGCGCTGAGCACATGCCCCTGCGCTGTCTCAAATTGAATGGCGACGACGCCAGGACCTTTGGCATAAGGCGTTTCTGCATCTATCGGCGCAGGCGGCGTGATCGGTTGACCATGCGCCATCCATCCCCAACCGTAGACGGGCTCTACACGGCGCCTCATGGATCGCCTCGCGCATGACGGGACTGAAACCCGCTCACACTAACCCGACAGACGTATTCCTGGCTACGTGCTTAGAACGAGGCGGCGCCGCCTTCGCAGCGCCCCCCCGTCAACCCTACCCCGCCTCAGCCGCGCGGCGCGCGATCAGTTCGTCGGCGTGTTCGCGGCTGTGGACTTCTTCTATCGTGTCGATCGCGCAGCGCCAGCCATCGTCGGGGATGACGTATTCCATGTGGGGCTGGCAGATGCGCTGGTTGGCGCTGAAGCTGACGCCGATCTGCACGCCAAAGCGCATGCCCGAGCAGCGCTGGCGGGTGGTGACCAGGTATTGCCGGCTCGGCCCGCCGCGGATCAGCAGATGGCGGTCGTCGATGACGGTATAGCCCGAGATGGTGCGGATGGTGACGCAGCGCGCCGGATCGGATTCATCCTCGGCGCGGGCGTCCGAGCCATTGTCCTGCAGTGCGGCGCCGTGGACGGGCGCAGAGGTCAGGGCCAGCGCCAGCGCGCTGGCGGCGAGCAGCATGGCCGCCAGGGTCGGCCCGTGTGCGGGCAGAGTGCGGGCCTCGGTGCTGGTTTCGGTTCGGTTGCGGGTCGCCATGGGGGCGCCTCCTTTTATGATCACAGCGGCGCAGCGCCGCCGGGGCTGGGACCTGACATTGAGCCTCAACCGCTTCGCGTTTACACGCTCACCATGGCCTGATTGAGGCGCACCAGACCCGTGATGTCCACCCCTGTCAGATCGCCGCGCAGCGGATCGCGCATCGCCATCGCCGGCGCCGGCGCGGCGGGCCTCGCCTGCGCGCTGGCGCTGGCGCGCGCCGGGCACGCCGTGACGCTGATAGACGCCGCAGCGCCCGGACGAGGTGCGCTTTGGGCGTCGGCCGGCATGCTGGCGCCGGGGTTCGAGACGCTGTTTGAGCTGGACCCAGGCCACCCGCTCGCTGACGATTTCGCGGCGCTGTGCGCGCGTGGCGGGGCGCTGTGGGCGGCGCGCGAGGCGGCGCTGGCGCCGGGCCATGCCCGGCCCGGCGGGCTGGGCCCGCGGCGCAATGATACTGATGAGGCGCGCGCCGGGGCCGCACTGGCCGGGGCGGCGCGGTTCGACGTGGCGGTGGAGCGCTTGAGCGCCCACACCCTGCACGCCGCCGAGCCGGCGCTGGGTGTGGCGCGGGGCGGCTTGCGCTTCCCCACAGACGGCCAGATCGATAATCGCGCTTTGGGTGAGGTGTGGCTGCAGGCGTTTCGCGCCGCCGGGGGCGAGGTGATCGCCCACGCGCCCGTGCGGGCGGTGGAGACGCATCAGGGCCGCGCCAGCGCGCGGGCGCTCAGCGACGGACGGCGCGTGGACGCCGATCTGATCGTACTGGCGGCGGGCACAGGGGTGATCGACGGCGCGCCGGCGCTGGCGCAGGCCGCGCCGGTGCAGGGCCAGATGATCGCCTGGGGCCCGCCGGCGCCGGTGGCCCTCACCCATGTGGTGCGCCATGTCTCGCTATATCTGGCCGCCAAGCCGGACGGGCGGGGGATTGCGGGGGCCACCAGCGAGCCGGGGCAGGCGGGGCTGGAGACCGATGCCGATGCGCTGGCGGAGCTGAGCGAACGCGCGGGGCGTCTGGTTCCCGCGCTGGCGGGGCTGCGGCCTGACGAGGCCTGGGCCGGGCTGCGCCCACGCGCGCGTGATGGCATGCCGGTGATTGGCGAGGCGGCGCCGGGGCTGATCCTGGCGGGCGGCGGGTATCGCAATGGCGTGCTGCTGGCGCCGGTGATTGCTGACGCCATTGAGACGCTCGTGCGCACCGGATCGACGCCCGCGTGGGCGCGCGCCTTCACGCCGGACCGGGCGGGCCTGCGGGGCGGCTGATACACGGGCGAGCGCCGGTTTTTGCGCGCACGGTTAACGAAGGCTTATGGCCTCACGCGGCAGGCTGGCGGATGAAACGGGCGAATCGCCCTCTCGCACGCCTTGGCGCCGCATCCGGAGTGGCCATGTCTGATCCGCTGTCCCTGTTGGGCGACGCCCTGCCATCGCCCCGGCGCCTGATCGCCGACGCGGCGCGTGAGACCGGCGCCAGCTTTGAATATCTGGTGCGCACCGCCCAGCGCGAAAGCAATTTCGACCCCGAGGCGCGCGCCCGCACCTCCAGCGCGGCAGGCCTGTTCCAGTTCATCGAGCAGACCTGGCTCTCCATGGTGTCGCGCCACGGCGCCAAGCATGGCTATGGCGAGCTGGCCGAAGCCGTGACGCGCGACAATCAGGGCCGTTTCCAGGTCAGCGATCCCGCCCGGCGCGACGCGATTTTGAACCTGCGTTTTGATGCGCGCGCGGCCAGCGTGATGGCCGGCGAGCTGGCGGCGGAGAACGCCTCCATCCTGCGCTCGGCGACCGGGCGCGAGCCCACCGAGGGCGAGCTGTACGCCGCGCACTTTCTGGGCGCGCAAGGCGCGGCCCGCCTGATCGCCCATACGGCCGACAATCCGGCCCAGCGCGCCGACCAGCTGTTTCCCGCCGCCGCCGCCGCCAACCGGCCGATTTTCTTTGATCAGGGCCGCCCGCGCAGCGTCAGCGAAGTGCTTGCCCGCCTGACGGGTGAAAATAACGGATCGGTTGAGGCGCCCGCCAACTGGCGCGCCTCCCAGCGGGCCGCGCGCTCTGCGGCCACACCGCCAGCGCCCCAAACATCGGTGGAGCGCGCCGCCTCGGCATTGGGCGTGGGCGATACCGGGCCGCGTGGCGGCATGGGGGGCCTCGCCGCCATGGGCCGCACCGGCAGCGTGCTGACCCCGGCCCTGGTGGAGCTTCTCGCATCGCTGGACGCGCCGCGCGGCGGCAGGCGTAAAGGGTAAGTTACCGGTTAACAGCGTCTGACAAGCCCGCGTTAAGATTTGACGCGCACGCTGAGGGCGTCCTTTTAAGGGAGGCCATGCCATGAGCGTACATACTCTGAGAGCCCGCCTGACCCCGGATGATCTCGTCCGGCTGACCAATCGCGGCGATGACGAGGCGCGCGCGATGGCCGCCCGCAAGGTGTGCGCGCGCTACGCCGCGCCGGGCCTGAGCGAGGAAGAGCGCGTACTGGGCGCCGAGATTGTCCGCGTGCTCGCCCGCGACGCCGCCGAGCTGGTGCGCCGGGCCTTGTCAGTGACGCTCCAGCGTTCGCCCCATCTGCCGCCCGACGTGGCGCGCCAGCTGGCCGCCGACGTGGATTCCATCGCCATTCCGGTGATCGCCGGCTCGCCGGTGCTGACCGATGACGACCTCATCGACATCGTGCGCTCGGGCGCGGCCCGGCGCCAGGTGGCGGTGGCGACGCGCGAGCGCCTGTCCGAAGCCGTCACCGGCCAGATCGCCGAACATGGCGTCACCGAGGCGGTGGGCGTGCTGGCGGGCAATACCGGCGCTGCGTTCAACGCCGGCGCGTTCAGCGCAGTGTTCCGCCGCTTCGCCGATACGCCCCAGGTGATTGAACGCTTCATCGACCGCGACAGCCTGCCGCTGGAGATCACCGAGAAACTGGTGGCGCGCATTTCCGATCAGGCCTTGCAGCGCCTGGTGTCGCGTCACGCCCTGCCGCCCCAGCTGGCGGTGGAGCTGGCCGAGGGCGCGCGCGAACGCGCCACGGTGGACCTGGTCGACCAGGCGGGCCTGTCGCCCGATCCGCGCCGCTTCGCCCAGCAGCTCCAGCTCAATGGCCGGCTGACGCCGTCTCTCATGCTGCGCGCCTTGTTCCGCGGCCATATGACCTTCTTCGAGCATTGCGTGGCCGAGCTGGCGGGTCTGGAGCACGCCAAGGTCTGGGTGCTGATCCACGATGCCGGGCCGCTGGGTCTCGAAGCGGTGTTCCGCCGCGCGGGCCTGCCCGAACGCATCCTGCCCGCCGTGCGCGCCGCACTGCAGGCCTGGCACTCGCTGGAGATGGGCGCGGGCGGCGTGCGCGATGTGATCCGTTTCCGCAAACACCTCATCGAACGCGTGTTCACCCAGTTCCAGGGCGCCCCCATCGCCGAGCTCGACTACTGTCTTGACCGGCTCGACGCCGATATCGCCGCGGCCGGGACAGGGTATTCGCAGCTGGCGGGGTAGAGGGCGGGGGCTTCTCGCATTCACCAACACTGCCTTCCCGGCCGACCGCAGGGAGAGCCGGGATCCATCCACCAGATTGTGCCGCCTGCGCGCCGGTTGACGCGGCCCGGGATGGATCCCGGATCGCCCCGGCCAAAGGCCGCGTCGTCCGGGAAAGCAGCGACTGTTGGTGAAATCTCTCGCGCCCCCCCTCAGCTGCGCTCGCCTACCAGCTTGGTTACGCGGGTTTCCAGCTCTTCGGCCAGCGCCTTGCCGATCGGGTCGGTGTCGTTGCGGACGTTTTGCAGGATGGCGGCGCGGATCGCGCCGACATGGGCGTCCACCAGCGCCACGGGCGCGGCGGCGCGTTGCTCAGGCGTCTCGATCAGCTTGGACAGGGACGCGGCGATGCGGGTGATGATGGGAAACTCGTACGTGCTGCCCAGGCCGCGCAGATCGTGGGCGCAGGTGAAGAGCGCCTCGCCGGCTTCGCCCTCGATGCCGCTGGTCCTGGCGGTGCGCATCAGCGCTTCGAGCTTGCCCACCTCTTCTTCCAGCCAGGCTTTGAAGTTCTGGCGCAGATCGCCGATGGCGGCCTCGGCGCGCTGCATCATCGCCTCATTGGCCGCCGGCAGGGCGCCGCCCACCTTGGCTTTGAGCATGTTGGGCGGGCTTATTATCTCGATCGGGCGGGCGCGCTGGGGCAGGTCTCAAGCGGCTCCGCGTCTTGAATGGGTCACGACAGGGGCGCCGCGTCGTCGCGGCGCTCCGGTCCCTGATAACCGCTGGCCAGGCGGCGCCGGTCGGGTCCGAAGAAAACCTTGGTGCGTACGAAGGGGCGGGGGCGGTTCACGATCATCTGCAGGCGCCCGTACAGGCCCTCGGCGGCGAAGGGCTTGACCAGAAACTCGGTCACCCCGGCGTCGCGCGCCTCTTTCACCTTGGACGGCTCGGCATAGGCGGTCAGCATGATGATCGGCAGGAGCGGGCAGGGGCTTTCTTCGGGGTCGCGCAGCGTGCGCACCAGGGAGAGCCCGTCCACCGGCTTCATTTTCCAGTCGCAGATCAGCACATCGATTTTCTCGGCTCGCAATATTTGCAGCGCCGCTTCAACATCAGCGGCCTCATAGACTTGGGTAATCCCAAACGCGCCCAAGACCGAGCGCACAATCCCGCGCATGGCGGCATTGTCGTCCACTACCGCGATTCGCAGCTTGTCCAGCCCGTCCGGGGTCGCCCCGTTTGCGATCATGTCGTGCGCCCCTGGATGCTGCGCAGGCTCCATCATCCTGGTTAGCTGAATTTATTTAATGGCGCGCTAAGGCCATCGCGCAAGGGGCGGCGCGAGAGCTCAGTCGGCGGCGAACTGCTCCATCAGGATGCGCTCGCCCAGCGCCTTGCCCTCGTCAAACAGGAGCGTCAGGGAGATCGAGCGCGCTTCGTTGATGGTGACGGTCGCGGCGTCGCGAAATTCCTGATTGTCGGCGACCACCGAGACCGGGCGCTTCTCCGGTTCCAGGATGTCAAAGCGCACCCGGCTGCCATGGCGCAAAAGCGCGCCGCGCCAGCGCCGCGGCCGGACGGCGCTGATCGGGGGGAGGGCCAGAAGCTGGGCGTCAAGCGGCAGGATGGGGCCATGAGCCGACAGGTTATAGGCGGTCGATCCGGCTGGCGTGGCGACCATCACCCCGTCGGCGGCCAGCTCCTCGAGCCGCACCCGCCCGTCCACGCTGATGCGGATCTTGGCGGTCTGGCGCGTTTCGCGCAGCAGCGAGACCTCGTTGATGGCCAGCGCCTCGAAGGTGCGCCCGTCCACATGACGCCCCACCGCGCGCAAGGGGTGGATCATGGCGCGCTCAGCCACGGCCAGGCGCTCGGGCAGGCCATCCTCGTGCGGCTCGTTCATCAAAAAGCCCACCGAGCCGAAATTCATGCCGTAGACGGGAATAGCCCGGCCCATCACCGCGTGCAGGGCGTCGAGCATCACCCCGTCCCCGCCCAGCGCGATCAGGCAGTCGGCCTCGTCCAGAGAGGTTTCGCCATACCGCTTGGCCAGACGGTCGCGCGCGGCGCGGGCGTCGGCGCGGTCAGCGGCGTGATAGGCGAGACGCATGAAGGTGTTCCGTCGCGGTCAGAGGCGGGTCTGGTGGGCAGGTTTAGTGGATTGAACCGCCCGCGCCCATCCGGTGCAAGGCCCGGCGCGCATCATCGCGGGTGAAGGCGCCGTAAATGTCGGTGCGCGCGCGGGCCAGGGCGTCGGGCGCCATGGGGTGGGCGCGGCCCGATTCGGCCATGGCGCCGATCAGATCGGCCGCCTCGCCCGGCGTCATGGCCATGGCGCGCGCGGCCAGCAGGCAGGCGCGCATGGGCGAGCGGCGCATGGCCTGGCGCCAGCCGGACGCCTCCATGCCGGTCAGGCGGGCAATGGCGTGGTCGGCGATTTCCCCGCGGCCATTACGCGCTGCACGCAACACATCCGAGGCGGTGAGGGCGCGATCTGACATGAGCTGGCGCGTAACTTCGTCGGCGTCGCGGTCAGCGTCGGCGTCGATGTCAGGCGTCTGACCCAGGGGCTCGGGCGCGGCGAACTCGGCAAGGTCAGGGTAGCGCTCCACCAGAAGGGTGCGCACCCGTGTCGCGGCGATGGCGTGCAGCGCGCGCACGAAGCCGGCGCTGAGATCGCCGCGGCCCGCCAGCGTGTCCTGCAAAAGCTCGTGACCGCGCGCCACCGCCATGAAATCGCCCGCCGAGGTGTCGGCCAGGATCGCGCCTTCGTGGGCGGCCAGCGCCATCAGGCAGTCGCGCTCGCGGTGGCGGGCCATGGCGGCGGTGACCGGCGCGCTCAGATGGATGCGCCCGATCAGCGCCATGCGATGGTCATGGCCGAGATCAGCGAGCGCGATCAGGTCGCGCTCGTCCAGCACCAGAGAGCGCTCCACCACCGGACGGGCGATGCCGAGCGGCTCGAAAGCCAGCAGCCGCACCGCCTCGCGCGGGGCCCAGTCGCAGCGCGCGAGGCGGGCGGCGGCATGAGCGCGCGCGCTGGCTTCGGCCAGGCGCAACAGGTCTGTCAGCACCGGATCAATCTCGGCGATGACGGGCTCGGGCAGAGGCCGGATCGCGCACAGATCGCTCAGATGAATCGCCTTTTGCCCCGCTGCGCTCTGGCGCCGGGCGTCGTGAGGTGGTTCACTGGCGTTGGGCATGGCGCGGTCCGGACTGTGCCTCTGGCTGATCAGTTTGGCCGCGCCATGGTTAGGATTGCGTTATTGCGTTGCGGAGCGGGCCCATGGCCAGGGATTTGGCGGAGACGGCCAGTGCGGGTTCGGGCGCGCGCCTGAGAGCGCGGTTCCAGGCGGTGCGCGCACGCACGCTGGCGCTGGCTGCGCCGTTCTCGGCCGAGGATAGGGGCGCCCAGGCGATGGCCGACGCCGCGCCGGGCAAATGGCATCTGGGCCATACCACCTGGTTCTGGGAGACCTTCCTTCTGAAGGCCTTCGATCCGGGTTACGCGCCCATGGATGCAAGGTTCAACTATCTGTTCAACTCCTATTACGAGGCCATAGGCGCGCGCCAGGCCCGGCCCGAGCGCGGGCTGATCACGCGGCCGGGGCTCGACGCGGTGCTGGCCTATCGCGCTCATGTGGATGCGGCCGTGGGGCGCTGGTTCGACGGCGCGGATTCGGCGGCGCTGGACGCGGCGCGGGCGGTGATCGAGACCGGGCTCGCCCATGAGGAGCAGCATCAGGAGCTGTTCCTGACCGATATGAAATACCTGTTGTCGCGCGCGGCGTTCCGCGAGGCGGGGTTTCCCGGCGCGGCGCGCCCGGCTGGCCCGGATGCAACGCCTCTGGAGTGGATCGCGTTTGAGGGCGGGGTGTATCGCTTCGGCCATGAAGGCCAGGCGTTCGCGTTCGACAATGAAAGCCCGGCCCATGATGGCGTGCTGACGCCGTTTGCGTTGGCTTCGCGCCCGGTGACCAATGGCGAGTTTCTCGCCTTCATCGAGGAGGGCGGCTATCGCGAGGCGCGCCACTGGCTGTCGGACGGCTGGGCGTTGATCCAGGCGGAAGGCCGCGCCGCGCCGCTCTACTGGCCCAGAGGCGAGGCGGGCTGGCGCGAATTCCCCCTGCATGGCGAGGCGGAGCTGGATCTGAGCGCCCCGGTCAGCCATGTCGATTATTACGAAGCGTCGGCCTATGCCGCCTGGACCGGCGCGCGACTGCCGGAGGAGCGCGAGTGGGAGCATGCGGCGCGTGGCGTTGATCCCGATGAGGGGCGCTGGGCGGATCCCGGCGGGTGGCTGCATGCCGCGCGCGTGGAGGGACCGGCCGGCGGCCTGTCAGGCCTGTTCGGCGGGGTGTGGGAGTGGACGCGCTCGGCCTATGCGCCCTATCCCGGCTACCGCGCCAATGAGGGCGCCATCGGCGAGTACAACGCCAAATTCATGTGCGGCCAGTATGTACTGAAAGGCGGCTCGGCGCTGACCGCGCCCGGCCATATGCGCGCCAGCTACCGCAATTTCTTCCCGCCAGGCGCGCAGTGGCAGATGACGGGCCTCAGGCTCGCCCGCGACATCTGACCGGTTTGACGCTGGCTTGCGCGCGCGCGATCATGGCTCAAATGGTGCGCAGCCCGTCTGCGCGCCGCGCAAGGGAGGCGAATATGGACGATCAGACCGTTATCTCGGTGAAGGATCAGGTGTCACCCGAGGAGTGGAAGGCGCGCTGCGACCTGGCCGCGCTCTACCGGCTCATCTTCATGCATGGCTGGGATGATCTGTTCTTCACCCATATCTCCATGCGCGTGCCGGGGCCGGAGGAGCATTTCCTGCTCAATCCGTTCGGGCTCTTGTTCGAGGATGTGACCGCGTCGAACCTGGTGAAGGTCGACATCGAGGGCAATGTCCTGCCGCCCAGCCAGTACGGCATCAACCCGGCGGGCTTCACCATCCATTCGGCGATCCACCACGCGCGCCCCGACGTGAAGGTGATCATGCACCTGCACACCGATCAGGGTGTGGCTGTGTCAGCTCAGAAGCGCGGGCTCCTGCCCATCTCCCAGAGCGCCATGACGGTCATGAAGGACGTGGTCTATCACGGCTATGAGGGCATCGCGCTGGACGAGGACGAGAAATCGCGCCTGGTCGCGGATCTGGGTTCGCACAATCTGATGATCCTGAATAATCACGGCACGCTGACCACGGGCGACCATCCGTTCTCGTGTTACGTACGGATGTATATGCTCGAGCGCGCCTGCAAAATGCAGGTCCTGGCCCAGGGCGCCGAGCTGGTGGAGTGGGACAAGGCGATGCAGGACCGGGTCTATGGCCAGGGCGAGCAGGCCTTCACCAACGAGTTGTTCAAGGAAATCGCCTGGGCCGCGATCCGTGGCCGCGTTGACCGGCAGTGCCCAGGCTACGATGTCTGATCTCCTTTAAGGAGAAACCGGACTCGACTCCACGCCTGTGACGTGTGCGTAATGCGCCCTCCCGGACCGGGAGGCGAGTATGGCGTGGCGGACAGGCTGTATGGCCGGATGCGCGTGTGCGGCGGGGGTCTTGCTGGCGATGAGCAGCGCCCCGGCTCAGGCTGGTGCGTGGACCAAGCCGCGCGGCCAGACCCTGATGATCTCCACGCAAAGCGTGCACTATTTTGATCGTGCGCCGGGCGGCGTCTCCCAGAGCAAGCAAGAGAGCGCGGTCTATATCGAGTATGGCTGGCGCGATCACATCACGCTGGTCGGCCGCGCGGCGTTGCAGTCCATAGACCGCAGCGCCATCGAGCCCTGGCGCGGCGTCGGCGGGGTGGAGGTGGGCGCGCGGGTGCGGCTCTATCGCGGCGAGCGCTGGGTGATGTCGGCCCAGGCCCCGGCCAGCCTGCGCACCGGCGGGGAGAACCGCAATAATGCGGCGCTGGGCGAAGGCGGCGGTGATCTTGACCTGCGCCTGATGGCGGGGCGGTCGTTCGGGCGCAGCACCTTTATCGACGTCAATGGCGGCTGGCGGCGCCGGCCGGGCGGCGCGGCGGACGAGCTACGCCTCGATCTGACCGCGGGAACCCATATCTGGCGCGGCGCCCGGGTGATGGGGCAGAGCTTTTCGGTCTGGTCGACGGGCGGCCCGCCGGGCTTTGATGGCTATGCCAGCCATCGCCTGCAAGGGTCTGTCATCTGGCCGCTGAGCAGTCGCTCGCGCATGCAGGTGGGGGCGATGCGCACCGCCAGCGCCCGCAATACCGGTGTCGAACGCAGTGCGTTTGTCGCGGTGTGGCGGACATTCTGAAGCGCGCTAACTAATTTGTGACCGTCAAACGCTTTGATTTTACGGCGATCCGGCGCATATCCCTCGCAACCCCGCAGGAGTCCGTAATGAAGCGCGTCGCTTTCCTCATCGCTGGCGCTGGCGTGGTCGCCTTGATGGCGGGCGCGGTGGGAATCCGCGCGTTCCTGTCGGCGGATTCTGGCGGCGGGGAAGACATGCGCGGCGGGCGCGCCATGCCGGTGGCGGTGATCACGGCCGAATTGCGTGAGTTTGCTGAAGTGGTCGAGGCGCTGGGCACGGCGAACGCAAACGAGTCCGTGGTGATCACCGCAACAGTGGCCGACCGCATCTCCCGCGTGGGATTTGATTCCGGCGATCAGGTGCGCGCCGGCGATATTCTGGTGGAGCTGACCGACACTGAAGCGGCGGCGGGCCTGGCGGAATCGCGCGCGGCGCTGCGCGAAGCCCAGCGCGAGCTGGAGCGGACCCGCGATCTTGCCGAACGCGGCATCGCCTCGCGCGCGCGGCTGGACGAGCTGACTTCCAACATGGAGCGCGCCCGCGCCCGCGTCGCGGGCCTGGAGGCGCGCGTCGCCGAGCGCATTATCCGCGCGCCGTTTGACGGCGTGGTGGGCCTGCGCAATGTCAGCCTGGGCGAGCTGGTGCGTCCGGGCGACGTGGTCGCCCAGCTCGATGATGTGAGCATCATCAAGCTTGATTTCACCCTGCCCGAGCGCTTCCTGTCGGGGCTGGCGCCGGGCATGACCATTCATGCGCGCGCGGCCGCCTTCCCCGAGACCGTGTTCGCCGGCCAGATCGAGAATATCAGCAGCGGCATCGACCCGGTGACCCGCACTGTCACCGTGCGCGCCGAAATCAATAATGACGACCGCCGCCTGCTGCCGGGCATGCTGATGACGGTGCAGCTGCGCCGCGATGTGCGCGAGCGGCTGGCGACGCCCGAAACCTCGATCACCCGCTCCGGCGACCGCGTGTCGGTGTTCATCGTGCGCGAGAGCGACGGGCGGACCAGCGTGGAGCAGCGCCGGGTCCAGTTGGGCCAGCGTCAGGCGGGCTTTTTTGAAGTCCTCGACGGTATCGAGCCGGGCGAGCAGATTGTCATGCACGGCGTGCACCGCCTGCGCGACGGCATGCCGGTGCGCATCCAGGCCAACGCCGAGGATGAGACCGAGCCGCGCCTTGCCGCGGCCGTCCGGAGCGCCGCGACATGACCCTGTCTGACATCGCCGTACGCCGTCCCATGGTCGCCTTCGTGGCGAGCGCCCTGATCGTCGTGTTCGGCATTCTGGGCCTGCGCGACCTGCCCTTGCGCGAATTGCCCGATGTGGACCGTCCCGTGGTGTCGATCAGCGCCGATTTCCCCGGCGCCAACGCCGAAGTGGTGGAGAACCGGGTCACCGAACCGCTGGAAGCCCAGCTGTCGGGCATTGACGGGGTGGAGGAGATCACGTCGCGCTCCCAGGACGGCCGCTCGCGCATCACCCTGACCTTCAGCCTGTCGCGCGACCTGGAAGCCGCCGCCAATGATGTGCGCGACGCGGTCAGCCAAGCGCGCCGGCTGATCCCGGCCGACGTAGAGGAAGTGCGCGTCAACAAGCAGGATTCCGATGCCCGTCCGTTCATGTGGTACAACCTCATGTCCGAGACGATGACCGCCGAAGAGCTGACCGACTACGCCAACCGCTTTCTGCTCGACCGGCTGACCATTATTGATGGCGTGACCAATGTGCGCATTGGCGGCAATCGCCGCTACGCCATGCGTATCTGGCTTGATCCCAGCGCCATGGCGGCCCGTCAGGTCACTGCAAGCGATATCGAAAACGCCATCCGGTCGGAGAATATCGAGGTGCCAGGCGGCTCGCTGGAGACCGCCGGGGCCCAGATCACCGTGCGCGTGGAGCGCCTGTTCTCCGATCCCGAAAGCTTTGAGCGCCTGCCGGTGCGTACGCTGGCAGACGGCCAGGTGATCCGCCTGGCTGAAGTCGCCGAGGTGGAGCTCTCGGCCGAGGAGCCGCGCGCCCTGTTCCGGGGCAACCAGCAGAACATGATCGGGCTGGGCTTCATCCGTCAGAGCCAGTCCAACGCGGTGGAAGTGGCCTCGGCCATCCATGTGGAGATGGAGCGCATCCGCGCCCAGCTGCCGCCCGACATGGATGTCATTGTCGCCAATGACGAGACGGTGTTCATCCGCGAATCCATCCGCGAGGTGTGGCTGACGCTGGCCGGGGCCGCGACGCTGGTGGTGCTGGTGATCTATCTCTTCCTGGGCAGCTTGCGCGCGGCCATCGTGCCGGCCGCCGTGGTGCCGGTCTGCCTGATCGGCACGT
>JAIUMW010000021.1 GCA_022565365.1 Oceanicaulis sp. | reverse complement strand
CTCGCCTTGCATTATCGCCCCCTCACCTTCGAGCCTCAGAAATCCAATACATTCGCCTGAGCCGCCAAAAGATCTTGCAACATCTACCTGGAAAGATAAGCGATCACCACTCAGATTCCCTGTCTGTGTTGCGATCCCTTCGCGTGGGTCTACTCGGGAATGGCTCGAAAATGTCTCAAACCCTCCTGTCTGAGGATCGAATCCTCGAATGCTGATATCAACTGCGCCAGCCACGCCTTGGGCCCAGTCCACGGCTCTGTCGTATGCACGTGAATTTTCTGGCATCGCTACTGAAACAATCTCGACAAGCATGGTTGGGTCCTGCTCAAGATGCAGGGAAAGGGCGGTCGACCTTAATGTCAGGTCGGAGCTGCCAAGAGCTTGCTGCAAGGCAAACTGACGCAGCGTCCTGTCGCCACTGCGCATGGCCTCTTCAAGCGTCACGATGCGGATCGCCGGGTTCGGGCTGTTTAGCCCTTCCGTCACGCGATTGATCTGTTCAATGCGATCTGATTGCGCCTGAACTGTCCCAGCCGCCATCAAAATAGCAATTGCGTACAAAAACATCCAACGCATCGACTGCCCTCCCAATTAACAGTTGATCAGTGTTAGCAGCTTCTGAGGTGATGATGAAGGTCGCGGCCTCGTCAATGGCGAAACCTGAGCCTTGTGTTGCGGATGGGCTACACCAAATTTAGCGACCGTCACTTTAGGAGCAGCTTTATCCGCACACCGGGCGCGGGTACGCGTTTATGAGCTTCATCGGCTTTGCCAAGTGTTGCCAAATCAACTGCCGACTGTTGCTCAAGTCGGCTACATAATATAATAAGTTGCAACCAGTTGCACGCCTTAGGTCTTGCATTAAAGAGACTTTTTCTGAAGGGCGGTTCAGGGCAACAAGTTTGACATCGTAGAGGTCACAAGTTCGACTCTTGTCGCGCCCACCAGCTTTTCTGATGCTCCGCACGTCCGTGCGTCGCGCCTCGCATCAGCTCGGGCGCGCGGGCGCGCTCTCGGCGCTGCGCGCCGGGGATACACCTTCGGCCTGGTCCAGCGCCCTCCGGCCCCGCCAGGGGCCGCAAGGCCGAAGGGCCGCCCGCGCCGATGCGCGGAACTTCGCAGCCCGGAGGGCTGCGGTGCTAAATTAGCTTTTCCAGGTCGCGCTCGAAGGCGCGCAGCCGGGCGCGGGCCTTGCGCCATTCCCACCACAGCACCAGCACCTTGGGTCCCTCGACCAGATAGCGCCGCCACATGCGCGCAGGCTCCTCGCTCAACCGGTGCAGCCATTCCAGCCGCGCAAGCTGGATCCAGCGCGGCGCGCGCCGGGCCTGTCCGGACAGGAAATCCAGCGACGCGCCCACGCACAGCCCCACACCGGTGCAGTCGCCACGTTCCAGGCAGGCCTCGGCGATCATCTCCTGCTGGGGCGAGCCCACGCACAGGAACATGACACGGCCCGGATTGGCGGCGATGAAGGCGGCGCATTCCGCAATCGCGTCCGGCTTGTGGCGCAGCCCCATGGGAGGCTCGTACCAGCGCACATCGGTCAGGCCGTAGCGCGCCTTCACCCCGTCAATCACCGCCTGCGACCCGCCCACGACCACCACCGGCTCGTCGCGGTCAATGGCGGTTTCAAACAGGGCTTCGGTGAGATCGGAACCGGCGGTGACATCCACATCCTCGCCCGACAGCGCCGCCAGCAATTCCAGCACCCGGCTGTCGCATACGGTCAGCCAGGCCGGGGCGTAGAGGGGCGCCAGCGCGCGGGCATGGCGCATGCGCACCAGATGATCGACGTTCGGGGTCACGACAAAGGCGAAGGGTGCGTCCGCCGCACGCATGGCGATCCGCTCCAGCGCGGTGTCAAAGCCGATGCGGTCAAACGCGGTGTTCAAAAACCAGACATGACGCGGGGCGACGCGGCGATCCACGAGCGGCGCTGCAGCACGAAAGGTTTCCTGGGTCAGAGGCGCAGTCATGGCGTGCCGTTTTGCTCCACGCGGCGAGGTTCGCAGCGGGAGGCGCGCAAAAGCCGGGCCGTCAGCTCCGCTTCAGCGCCCGCCAGGCGAAACGCGCCGGGTGCAGGGCCGCCAGTGCGGCGCGCTCCAGCGGCGCCGGTTCACCGCACAGCATGGACGCCAGCGCCTCGGCCAGCAGCGGCGCATGGGCGACCCCGCGGGCGCCAAGACCTGTGAGGGTGAAGACCCGCGGCGCCAATCCCGCGCCGGGCTCTGGCGGGGGCGCCGCTGCACGGCCCTGAGCGTGCGCCGCCCATCGAGTGGAGAATGTCTCATCAGGCAGCGGCCCGATCACAGGCAGCCTGTCCGGCGCCGCGGCCCGCACGCCGCCCCAGCGCGCGCGCACCGGCCCCAGCGCCTGCGCCAGCCCGGCAGGGCCCTCCTGCGCCAGCGCCCGCAGCGCCGCCTCGGCCCGGTCCGCATCACCGGGATCATCGCCCTTGTCATGGGTGGCGCCCAGCATCAGACCGCCGGGCATAGCCGCAGCATATCCGCCCCAGGCCGCAGCCGAGACGGGCGCCCGGTCGCTGTCGAAGACCGCTGACTGTCCGGCCGTCGCCTCCAGTGGCAGCTGGTCCGCCATCAGATGGCGCCCCGCGGCGCCGCCCGCCAGGATGACCGCGGCGAAAGCGCCGAGATCTGCGCCGCCCTCTCCGGTCAGCCGCACGCCGTCCGGATCAGGCTCCAGCGCGGCGACGCGCACATCGCGCAGCTCGGCTGCGCCGCCAAGCGCCGCCAGCAGGCGCGCGGGCTCGAATGTCCCGGCGCGGGCCATGAGCAGGCCCGGCGACGCCCAGCCTGTGGAAACCACAGCGTCCTCCAGCCAGGTGAAATCATCATCCAGCGCGTCGGCCAGGCGCTGCAGCCGCGCCGCCTCGCCCAGACGCAGCACGCCCGCGCCTTCGAATGCGCCGGTCTGGCGATAGCGTTGAACAGCAAAATCAAACGCCGCCAGCAGGGCCCGGCTGTGGGGACGGTCAGCGGCTTCGAGACGCGGGGTCAGCAGGCCCAGCGGCGCGCCAGACGCGCCGGCGCCCCAGCCACCTTCGGCGAACACGGTGACCTGGCGTCCACGCCGGGCAAAAGCGTCGGCGAGGCTGGCCGCAGCGATGCCTCCGCCGATGATGGCCAGCTCACCATCAATCTGAGGCGCAGGCGCGAATGGTCCCGTGGGCGGGGTGCGCGGCGGCCCGCCATACACCGCCTCCAACCGCTCTCGCTTGCGCCCGAAGCCGGGGCGTTTGGCGACGTCAAATCCGGCGCTGGCGAGCCCCCGGCGCACCGCGCCCGCCACGGTGAAGGTTACCGCCCGCGCGCCCGGCGCACACATGCTGGCGACGCGCGCCAGCACGCCCTCGTCCCACATGTCAGGGTTTTTCGCCGGTGCGAATCCGTCAAGGAACCAGGACTCGGCCGCCAGATCCATCTCGTCCAGCGCCGCCGCAGCCGTGTCATGATGGATCGTCAGACACACCCGCCCGCCGTCAAACACCCGCCGGTGCGGACCGCAATGGGGCGACGGCCAGGCGTCCAGCAGGGCTTCGGCAAGCGGCGCCAGTTCTGGAAACATCGCCAGCGCCCGGCCCGCATCGGCGCGGGTCAGCGGGAAGCCCTCCACCGACACCATGTGCAGACGGGCGCTGGCGGGCGCGTGGCGGCGGAAATTGTCCCAGAGGGCCAGAAAATTGAGCCCGGTCCCGAAGCCCAGCTCGCCCACCAGATTCACGGCGCCATGAAAGCGTTCGGGGTATCGGGCGCCGGACAGGAAGACCGCGCGCGCCTCGGCCAGCCCGTCCTCGGGCTGGAAATACATGTCGCCATGATCACGCGCCTGCGGCCCGGAGGGCCAGTCCAGCTGCGCATGGGGGCGCTTCAGAATGAGGGGTTCAGACGCCATGATGCGTCCGCCATGGCCGATGGCCGCGGCGGACGCAAGACCTGTGTGATGGCGGCTTTACGGCGCCGGCAGCGTGGAGATGGCTTCCTCCAGCTCCATGAAGCTCGGCTGGAAGGTGCTGGGGACCGCGCCGCGGCCGATCTCGACGGAGATCTGGGCGGCGTTGCCATGCAGGTGGGCGACCAGAACGTTCTGGATGATCTGGTAGAAGATCGCCTCTTCGTCATAGACCGCCTGCATGCGCGTGGCGAACGGACCGACAAAGCCATAGGCCAGGAATACGCCCAGGAAGGTGCCGGTCAGCGCGCCGCCGATCATCTTGCCCAGAATGGCGGGCGGCGCGTCGATGCCGCCCATGGTTTTGATGATGCCCAGCACCGCCGCCACGATGCCCAGCGCCGGCAGGGCGTCGGCCATGGTCTGGACGGCGTGGGCGGGGCTGGCGGCTTCGTGATGGTGCTTTTCCAGCTGTTTTTCCATCGCGTCCTCGACCTGGTGGGGATCCTCCAGGTTCATCGTCATCATGCGCAGCGTGTCGCAGATGAAATCAGTCGCGAAATGATCTTTCAGGATGCGCGGATAAGCGGTGAAGATCGCGCTTTCCTGCGGCTTCTCGATATGAGCCTCCAGCGCGATGACGCCCTTGGTCTTCATCGTCTTGGTCAGCTGGAACAGAAGCGTGAGCAGGTCGACATAATCCTGCTGCTTCCACTTGGCCCCCGAAACGATCTTGCCCAGATCGCCCAGCGTCTTGGTGACGGTCTTGGGCGCATTGCCGATGAGGAAGGCGCCGACCGCCGCCCCGCCAATCATCATCATCTCGAAGGGCAAAGCCTTGATGATGATGTCAAAATTGCCGCCTGACAGCACAAAGCCGCCAAACACCAAACCGAATACGGCCACGATGCCGATGATCTGAAACATGTCCCACCACCCGTTTTTGTCCGTCCGCTCTCCGCCCCGGCGGGTGGTCCCGCTCTGTCAGGCTTTTGTGGAGCTGCGTCCGATTTCGGGACGGTTATGACAGAGGATGCTTAAAGCCCGGTTTGCGCGCCGTTAGCAGGCGATTCACCATCGCGGCGACGGGCCGCATCGACGAGCGCGCGGAACAGGGCGCGCATGTCGCGCCGGTGAAGCATCATCTCGGGATGGAACTGGACGGCCATGCGCAGCACGCCGGAAGGGCCTTCCAGGGCCTGCGCCTCGCCATGCTCGCCGGGCGCGCTGACAGACAAGTCCTCGCCCAGATCAGCCACCGCCTGGCGGTGCAGTGAATTGACCCGCGCGCGCGTGCGCCCCCAAAGCGTCGCCAGCCGTGTACCAGGGGTGATATCCACGCTCTTGCGGTAGAGCATGTATCCCAGCGGCGTGGAGGGCAGGGTGCTGAGCACCTCTTCATCCAGGATGTCGCTCACCGCGCCGCCCCGGGCGACATTGAGAAGCTGCATGCCCCGGCAGATCGCCAGCACGGGACGTTTCAGCGTCCAGAACGCCTGCGCCCATTCCAGCGCCAGCCCGTCACGGCCCCGGTCATAGCGGGCGCCGGGATTGACGTCATGGCCATAGGAATCGGGGTGGACATTCAGACCCCCCGCCAGAATCAGGCCGTCAAATGCGCCGGGCTGAACATCCGCCGTACGCGAGGTCACGCGCACGGCCCGCCCGCCGGCCAGGCGGACGCCCGCCCAGATCAGGGCGAACACACCAAAATCGGCGCCGGCCGATGTGGTGACGGCGATAACCGGACGGCGTCCGGCGGAAGTCTGGTCAGTCATCGAATCTCAGCTCTGGCGGCAATTCCCCGCGCCGGATCATGGACGACAGCACGAACAGCACGCCCAGCGTCGTGCCCGGATCATCCAGCGGAATAAAATCCGTGGCGGCGCCTTCGGTCTGGTCGCGACTGGCCCCCAGCGCTTTGAAGTAGGCGCCCAGCGACTTCACATCAAACAGTCCATTGACGAAACCGCCAAAGCCTTTGCGATCGGTATCCTTCAGCTTGTCCCAGCGTTCAGACAGGGTTTTGAAATAGGAATCCTCCTCGGCAATGGTCTGTGCTGCGCTCAGGAAGGCCAGAAGCGGCACCTTCGAGCGCCGCCCGATCGTCACCTTGGGGGGCTCCAGCACCGGGTCTCCGGTCACTTGCCGGTACAGCAGCCAGGGGAAATCCACGCCGCTGGCGACCGACTGGAACAGACCGGCCCAGAATCGCGGATTGACCTCGATCAGGGAGGGCGCGTCCTGCGCCTTGCCGGTCCAGCGGTAGTCAATCTCGCACACGCCCGACCATTTGAGATGGCGCAACAGCTTGGCCGCCGCGTCCTTGAACGGCGCGCTGTCCACGGTCTCACGCAGCACGCCCGCGCCGCGCTTGGGCGGGAAGCCATGCAGGCTGCGATAGGTCATCCAGGCGCGCAGTTCGCCGTCCTCGCACAGGGCGCAGAAGCAATAATCATCGCCCGGCGCGGCCTCCTGGAGCAGCGGCCACTCGGCCTCCTTGCGCGGGGGCTTGGCTTCCAGCCAGGCTTTCAGCGTCTCCGCGCTGGCATGGCGCGCCACGCCGCGCCCGCCCACGCCCCGCGCCGGTTTGGTGATGAGGGGGAAGGCGAGGCTCTCCAGCGCCGCGTCCAGCGCCTCCATGGATGTCGGATAGGCCGTGCGCGGGAAATTCACCCCGGCGCCCTCCGCCGCCGCCGGCAGCTTGTCCTTGGGCTCCACCTGCACGATGGAGCTGTGATCGGGCGCGGCCACGATCAGTCCAGCAGCGCGCAACTCGCCGGCATGCTCGGCGATCAGCGAGGTTTCCTCAAAGATCGGCATCAGCACGAAGGGCGCATCCCCGCGCGGGCGCAGCGCGTCCGCCGCCTTGATGAGATCGGAAATGAATTTTTCCGGCTTCTCGCGGTGATCAGCCACCAGCTTGTGGCCTCTGGAGTGCTTGGAGAATTGCAGCACCGTCATGTCGACGCTGTCGCAGCCCACCACGTCAATGCCGTGATCGGACAGGGACTGCGCCGCCGTCAGCGCCATCAGCGAGCGCGAGTAAGTGAGAAGGACGCGCGGCCTGATCTCTTTGGGCATGGGTATGATGTTCCTGCTCGCCCGCGCGGCGGCGGGCCTGGCTGACATGGTAGCGCCCCAACCCCGGCCGGTCGCCTTTAGTTTCACCCGGTCAGCGCCTCAAGGGTGGATGGGGGCGCTTGAGCCCGGAATCGATCCATAGACGCCGCCCTGTCCCGGGCGTAAGTCTTGCGCCGTCATGAGTCCGCCTTTTGATCCCGTCAATCCGTCCAGTCCGCAAGCGCGAAAGCGCGCTTTCCGGCTGCTGTTCGTGTGCCTGATGGCCACGGGCATCGGCAATTCCATGCTGTTCGCCATCCTGCCGCCGCTGGCGCGCGAGCTCAATGTGGCCGAGGTCTATGTAGGCGCCATCTATACCGTGTCGGCGCTCTTGTTCCTGACCATGAGCCCGGTCTGGGGCGCGCTGTCGGACCGGCTGGGCCGGCGGCCGCTGATCGTGTTCGGGCTGGCGAGTTTCGCCGTGTCGACGCTGGTGTTCGCGGCTGGAGCCTGGGCCGGACAGGTGGGCCTTCTGCCGCCTCTGGCGGCGATCGTGGCCATGGCGCTGGCGCGCTGCCTGTTCGGCGGGCTGGGCTCGGCGACCAATCCGGCGGCCCAGGCCTATGTGGCTGACCGCACAAGTCCTTTGGAGCGCACCAGCGCGCTGGCCGGGCTGACCGCGGCGTTCGGGCTGGGCGGCATGATCGGGCCGGCGCTGGCCGCGGGCTTTGTCGAGCGCATCGGCATTGCGCCCTTCATGATACTGATCGCAGGGCGGGTGGGCGCGGGCGCGCTGGTGGTGCGCCTGACCCTGCCGGAGAAGACCCCGCCCAAACGCCAGAAGGGCCGCCCGATCAATCCGCTGGTGCAGTTCCGCTTTGCGCTGGACCCGCGCCTGACCGGCTTCATGCTCTTTGGCTGCGCGCTCTGGCTGTCCCAGGCCGCGAGCCTGCAGGCCCTGTCCTTCTACGTGATGGACCGGTTGGAGATCGGCCCGGACGAGGGATTGCAGCTGGCGGGCGTGGCGCTGACGGCGGGGGCGGCGGCGCTGATCTTCGCCCAGCTGGCGGTGATTCCGGCGCTGAAAACCAGCCCGCGCGTTCTGATGATTCTGGGCGCGGCACTGGTGGCGGTGGGCAATGTGGAGATGGTGTTCGCGCCCAATTACGCGGCCATTGTGGTCGGTTTCATGCTCAACAGTTTCGGGTTCGGCCTGGCCCGGTCCGGCTTTACCGGCGGCGCCTCGCTGGCGGTTCTGCCCGAGGAACAGGGGCGCGTGGCGGGCCTGACCACGGCGACCGCCGGGGTCGGCTTCCTGATCGCGCCCCTGACGGGGCTGTGGCTCTATCAGGTGGTGGCGCCCGCCGCGCCGTTTGCGCTGAACGCAGCGCTGGGTGTTGCGGGTCTGGCCCTCGCCATCTTTCATCCGCGCATTCGCGCCGCCGCCGCCCAGGCGCTGGAGGGCCATGAGGACAGCGGACCGGGACCGGTCTGACGGGCCGCCGCTAGCGGTTGGCGCGGGCCGCCATCACCGCATCATGGGCCTGACGGCCGGCATAGCCGTCGGCGATCAGGCCGTTGTCAGACTGAAACCGCCGCAGCGCCGCACGGGTATTGGCGCCGACAATCCCGTCCACGCCTTGCGTGTCATAGCCCAGCGCGGTGAGCGCCGCCTGCAGGTCGCGCGCCTGGCTGCGGGTGATGGGCGGGTCATTCTCCGGCCAGCCTTCAGGCGGCGTAACGCCATCGGACAGGCGCTTGGCCAGATAGGCCACGCCCAGCCCGTAAGCGGTGGAGTTGTTATAGCGCATCAGGGCGTCAAAATTGCCGAACGCCAGAAACGCCGGTCCCCGCGCCCCGGCGGGGATCACCAGACGCGCCGTGCGGTAGAGATCATCGGGCGCCCATTCGCCGTCGGCAGGGCGCACCGAGTCCCCTGCCCACGACGTCACCGGGCGGCGGGCGGTCTCGCTCCAGCGGGAAAAGTCGTAATCGTCCGGCAGCGTGACCTGAACCACCACCGGCGCACCGGCCTCCCAGCCGGCATTGACCAGAAGATTGGCCGCCGAGCCCAGCGCATCGGCCTCGCTCGTCCAGATATTGCGCCGTCCGTCACCGTCCATGTCCACGGCGCGTTCGAGATAGGTGGTGGGGATGAACTGGGTCTGGCCCATGGCGCCCGCCCAACTGCCCTTGAGGTCTTCGCGCGTGGCGTAGCCGCGTTCGATCATGCGGGCCGCAGCGATCAGCTGCGCTTCGGCGAAGGCGCGGCGCCGGCCTTCCCAGGCCAGCGTGGCCAGAGAGCGCACGACATCAAAATCGCCCTGAATGGCGCCATAGGCGCTCTCCAGCCCCCAGATCGCGGTCAGGACGTTGCGGTCCACGCCAAAGCGCGCCTCCACCTGGTCCAGGGCATCGCGATGGCGCGCTGCAGCGCGCTGGCCGCCTGCGGCGCGCTCGGCGGACGCGGCCCCGGCGAGATACTGCCAGACCGGGCGGACGAACTCAGGCTGGGTGCGGTCGCGCTCCACGATGCGCAGGTCCGGCGTCAGCCCGTCGAGCATGGACGTGCGCACGGGGGCGCTGACGCCTTCGGATTCGAGACGCGCGGCAAACCCTTCAAGCCAGGCCGGGAAGCTTGCAGGGTCCGGCATATCGGCACGCGCCGGGGCCGCCAGCGCGCCCATCGCCATCACTGCAGCGGCAAGACCCGCCTTCACAAAATCTGATAACGCCATGAATCGTCCTGCCTGCTTCGCCCCCCGGCTGGCGTCACCATACTGCACGGGCGCGCATTGCGCGAGAGGCGAGCGGCAGGCTCACGGCCAAGTGAAGCCCTGCAAAGGCGCGCCCGCGCGTTTACCGAATGTTTACCGCGCTTCCAAAGCGGGCATTAACGCCGCGCGCGTAGTCTGGCATCGAGATTGCTGCAAAGGGCCCGAGACACGCCTGAACTAGCGGCTGGAGGGACGGGGTATGAAATTCTTCAAGGACAAGACCGGCAATGTGGCGGTCACCTTTGCGCTCGCGCTGGTGCCGCTGTGCGGACTTGGCGGCGTGGCCGTGGACACAGCCCAGCTGATGGGCGTGCGCGCCCAGCTCCAGAACGAAGCCGATCAGGCCGCGCTGAACGGCGCGGTCGAGGGGCCGGATGGCGATTTTGCGCGCTACCGCACGATTGCGCATGAACGCATTCTGGACCGCCGCGCCATGCAGAACCTCCAGGTCACCGGATCGTGGAGCGGGCCTGACTACACGGTGGCCATCAGCGGTACGATGACCACCGCGCTGGTCCACATCATGCCGGGCCTCAGCGACACGGTGAATGTCCGCGCCGAAGCCGTCGCCCGCCTGCACCAGCCCCTTCTGCAATACGAGCCGCCGCTGATCCGCGAGCTCGACCCGGAGGCCGGCGACTATAACCGCATCTATGTATATTGTTTTGACCCGGACCCGAACGCGAACAAGACGATTGAAGAGCGCCGCACCCAGCGCACAGCTATCCAGGACAATGCCGGGACCAGCTATTCCTACACCTGGCCGCGTTGCGAAGAGGGCGAGACGATCAGTTTCGAGCTGTACAATGTGCGCTTCTCGCGCACCGCGCCACAGCGTTGGGACGACGCCTCAAATGATCACGGCTCCTGGTGTCATCACCGTCCCGATCCGTGCCGGTTCAACTATTTCACCGACACCCGCATGGTGAACAATGTCGAGCACCATTCCGGGCTTGAGCTCGACATCGTCGAGACTGTGCTGTGCGACACCTATGAAGAGTGCAAGCCGGTCAGCCAGGGCGGCGTGATCCCTGAGGGCAATAACCGCACGCCCAATCGCGAGACCCGCGCCTGCGAGCCGGGCAAGTTCATGTATTACGGCTGGGAAGACCGCCCGCCCGGCATGGAGGGGCCCAGCGGCAACTGGACCCAAATCGCTTGGACCGACCGCGACTTCGACGACATCCGGGTCATCATGGAATGCCCGCAATACGACGATCAGGGCGAGCGCTTCGTGCGTCTGATCCGCTAGGCGCAGATGAGAAGCGCCATCACCGCGACAGCCCGGCGGCCTTGAGCCGCCGGGCGTAGTCGTCCAGGCGGTCTGAAGCGCTTTCACCCAGCTCGCGCAGATAGCGCCAGGAATAAATCCCGGAATCATGGCCATCATCGAAGGTCAGACGCACGGCATAGCGCCCGACCGGCTCGGCGCCGGTGACCTGCACCCCCGACTTGCCCGCCACCAGCTTTTTCTGATGCGCCGCGTGGCCCTGCACTTCGGCGGACGGGCTTTCCACGCGCAACAGCTCAAACGGAATGGACAGTGTCTCGCCGTCGTCAAAACGGATGTCGAGCGCGCGCGCGCCGGCGCGGAATTCCAGCTTTACCGGCCAGGGTGCGCCGGCGGCCACGGCTAATTGTCCAGCTCGCGGGCTTCCTCGACCAGCATGATCGGCACGCCCTCGCGGATCGGATAGGCGAGCTTGGCCTGGCGTGAAATCAGCTCGCCTGCCGCGCGGTCATATTCCAGCGGGCCACGCGAATGCGGACAGACCAGGATCTCGAGCAGTTTGGGATCGAGACCGGAATCGTTCGGGCGGGATGTGTCTGCGGTTTTGCTCATGCCTCAGCACATAATCCCGGCGCGCCGCCGCGTCCAGAGCGCGTGCGTCCAACGACGTTCAGGGCGTCCAACGACGTTCAGGGCGTCAGGCGCGCCCGGTCTGTCCAGCCTGGGCCAGCGCCTCTTCCATCAAGGAGCACAGGATCGAGGCGCGGTCCGGCCCGGCATGGGCGATGAGCAGCGCCTGCTTGTGGACCGGATCCAGCGGCGCAGCCATCACCACCCGGTCGACCACCGCGTTGACCGGCGCGCTTTGCAGCGACGCCCAGTCCGCCGACAGGCCGGTCAGATCGAAATAGGCGCGCATTACCTCCAATAGCTGACCGCGCATGCCGTCTGCCGGGGGCGAGGGGTCGAGGTCGCTTTCAAAGCCGGAATAGTCCGCACGGGCGACCCGGTAGGGCGTGCGGCGCACCGCCTCGCCCGAAATGGTGAACCGGCAAATGCCGGCCAGCACGATCAGATAGCGCCCGTCCTGGGTCTCGGTATGGCTGACGATACGACCCGCAGTCGCCACGCGCTCCAGCCGGGGCGCCTCGCGCGGCCCGTCGCCGCGCGGCTGCACCATGGCGACATAGCCATGACCGGCCATGGCGTCATCGATCATGTTGAGATAGCGCGGCTCAAACACATTCAGCGGCAAATGCTCCCCTGGCGGCAGTATGCATCCGCGGATCGGGAACAGTGCAATCTCCAGTGGCAGGTCTTCGATCTGGCTCATGGTGGTCCGGCCTCAGCTCTGTGAGGTGGGATTTAGTCCGCCACGCGGCCGCGGCCAGAGGCGGGCGTGGCGCGCAGGACACAGTTCGCTTCCTGTGTGCGCGCACCGGTTCGTTCTGCGCTGGCTCATCGCAGTGTGCACGGTCATTATCGCCAGTGATCAGGGCGGAGCGCCGCTCCTGACGGAGGAGGCTCAGCCGATCCATGCTGCGAACGATCTGATCCATGCTTGCGGCCCGGCCTGACGGCCGGACACAGACGCCGCGCCGGACCGGCCCGCACACCTGATCGTGTGCGCCGGAACTTGCGCCTCATGTCTGCTTGCCGCTCCCGAGCCTCAGATCCTTTGCGTCCGCATCAGGACGCGCCAGCCTGGACGCCTCTCATGACCGATCTTGCAGCCGAAGCGCCCCCGCGCGCCGCCGGCGCCCTGTCCAACCTCGCCGTCATTTCCTTTGTCTGGCGCCAGTGGATGCGCAAGCCGCGCCTCTATGGCGCCTATGTCGCCTTCATGGCGCTGGCCACACTGGCCGATGTATTCGTGCCCGTCGCCGCCGGGCGCCTGATCGATTCCATCAGCGGCGCAGACGCTGACCCCCTTGGCGGCGCCCACTGGATGGCGCTCGCCCTGTTTCTGGCGCTGGCGGCGGGGGTGAATATCGCCCGGCAGATCGGCGTGCGCATCGAGATCGTCGCCACCAGCACGGTGATGGCCGACATGACCACGGACGCGTTCGAGCGCGTGCAGGCCTTCTCCGCCGACTGGCACGCCAATGCGTTCGCCGGGTCGCTGGTGCGCAAGATCACCCGGTCCATGCGGGCGTTCGAGGAGATCACGATGTATCTGTGGGCCGGCATATTGCCGGGCCTGGGCGTGACCTATGGCCTCGGCGTGTACATGCTGCTCAACTGGCCGCTGGCGGGCGCCTATGTGCTGGCGGTCAACACGCTTTTCATCGTGGCGACGCTGCTGATGATGGAGCGCTATGTGCGCCCGCAAAACCTTGTCTCCAACGCCCGCGACGCCGATCTGGGCGGCGCCGTGGCCGACGCCCTGACCTCGATCACCACGGTGAAAGGCTTCGGGGCCGAAGCGCGCGAGACGGACCGGTTCGCGCGCTTTGCAGATGACTGGCGCCGGGAGATCCGCAGGACCTGGTTCCGCTTTGTCGACACCTGGGCGGTGCAGACCGTGCTCGTCCTCGCCCTGCAGGCGGGTCTGGCCGGGCTGCTTTTGGCTATGTGGCAGGCGGGTGATGCAAGCGCAGGCGATGTGGTGTTCGCGCTGACCGCGTTTCTGGTGATGGCCGGCTATATGCGCCGCTTCGGCGAGGAGGTGCAGAGCCTGCAAAAGGGTCTCGATGACATCCAGGACGTGGCGGGCTTCATGGCGCAGCCGCTGCAGATAGCCGACGCGCCCGGCGCGCCGGACTTCCAGCCCGGGCAAGGCGTGATCACGTTTGATCAGGTCCGCTTCACCTATGGCGGGCAGGACGCGCCGCTCTATAAGGACTTCACCCTGACCATAAAGGCGGGTGAAAAGATCGCGCTGGTGGGGCCGACGGGCTCTGGCAAGTCCACCTTCGTGAAACTGATCCAGCGCCTGTATGACGTGGACAATGGGGCGATCCGCATAGACGGGCAGGATGTGCGTGATGTTACGCAGACGAGCCTGCGCCGGGCGATCGCGGTGGTGCCGCAGGATCCGGCCCTGTTCCACCGCACCATTGCGGAGAACATCGCCTATGCCCGCCCCGGCGCCAGCCGGGACGACATAGTCGCGGCGGCCAAACGGGCGCGCGCCCACGCCTTCATCGAGGCGCTGCCCCAGGGCTATGACACGCTGGTGGGCGAGCGCGGGGTGAAGCTGTCAGGCGGCGAGCGCCAGCGCGTGGCCATCGCCCGGGCGATCCTGGCCGATGCGCCCATTCTGGTGTTCGACGAGGCGACCAGCTCGCTGGACAACGAGACCGAGCGCGACATCCAGGATGCGCTGGCAGAGGTGATGGCGGGCAAGACCGCCATCGTTATCGCCCACCGCCTGTCCACCATCCGGGATGCGGACCGGATACTGGTGTTCGACGGCGGCGCCATTGTGGAGCAGGGCACGCACGCCGAGCTCAGCGCCCGGCCCGGCGGCGCCTATAGCCGTCTGGCGGCGCTGGCCAAGACCTAGCCGGCGGGCTGTTCGCCGCGGCGGCGCGCGGCGAACAGGATGATGAGCGGCGGGATCCAGGGGATCAGCCGCTCATACAGCCCGCCCGGCCCCTGACCGGTCTGGTTGAAGAAGACGGTGAGGGCGAAGCCCGCCAGCATGGCCGCGATCACCGCGCCCGCGCCGGGCCGCCAGACAAACACCCGCGCCAGAATGATCGGGCCGAAAGCCGCGCCCAGCGCGTTCCAGGCGAACAGCACGCGGCTGAAAATATCCGACGGCGCGGCCAGAGTGAGCACCACCGCGGCGGCGCACAGGGCGGCCATAACAGCGCGCGCGATGAGCACTTCGCGGCCGGGGAAAATGCGCGCCACCCGGGCGTCGTGCGAGATCGCGGCGGCCGAGCTCAGCAGCACCGAATCCACCGTGCTCATCACCGCCGACAACAGCGCCGC
The DNA here is from genome assembly GCA_022565365.1 of Oceanicaulis sp. Lineage (GTDB taxonomy): Bacteria > Pseudomonadota > Alphaproteobacteria > Caulobacterales > Maricaulaceae > Oceanicaulis. The sequence goes on along the minus strand of JAIUMW010000021.1, from coordinate 5,695 downwards.
CAGCACCACGCCGGCCATCACCGGGGGAAACAACTGCGCGATAGACGCAAACAGCACCTGCTCGTGCTGGCCGTCCTCCAGACCCAGCGCCAGCGTGCGGCCGGCCAGGCCCAATATCGCCATGCCGATGAACACCATGATCGCCCAGCTGATCGAGATAGCGAAGGCGCGCCGGCGCGCCCTGTCGTCCTTCACCCCCATCACCCGCGCGGCCAGTTGCGGCTGGCCCGCCGTGCCAAGCCCGATGCTGGAGAGTCCAAGGACAAAGCCTGCGGCGATAATTCCCGACCGCCCGCCAAACGTGGCGAGATGGCCGGGATAGTCCGCCGCCAGCGCCGCGATCACCGCTTCGGGTCCCCCCGCCGCGATCACCGCCGCGACGGGCGCGATGATGGCGATAAAGGCCATCACGAGGCCCTGCAGCATGTCGGTGACTGAAATCGCCCAGAACCCGCCCAGCAGCGAATAGATCAGCACCACGCCGGTGCCCAGCAGCACCGATTCGGCCACGCCCAGGCCGAAATAGCTCTGCATGGCCGTACCGGCGGCCTGAAGCTGGGCGGCGACGTAGAAGATGAAGCAGAACACCACCAAGGCCGCCGAAATCAGCCCGATCAGCCGCTTGCCGCCTGCGCCTGCATCGCCGGAGAGATAGTCGGCGAGCGTTATATGGCCGCGCTCTTCAGCCTCGCGGCGCATGGCGCGCCCCATCACGATCCAGAGCAGCGCATACCCCGCCCAGATGCCCGGCAGCATCCACAGCGCACTGATCCCGACCAGAAACACAAAGCCCGAAAACCCTAAAAGCACCCAGGCCGAGGACGAGGTCGCCGCATAGGACAGCCCCGCCACCCACGGCCCCAGCGTACGCCCGCCGATGAGGTAATCGGCCTCGGTGCCCGTGCGCCGGCTGGCCCACACCCCGATGGCGATGAGCAATCCCTTGTAGACGATCAGCGTCGTCAGGATGATAGCGGCGTTGGACATGGATGAAGCCCTCCCCGAGGCGCTCCGCCAATAAGCCTTGTCCCCGCCCCCGCTGGCAAGGCTTGGCCGTGCCGCTTGCGCAGGCGCGCGCGCTGATCCTATGAACGCGGAAAGGGCGGCCGGGCGCCGGCCGCGCGGGGAGGCGATAGCGATGACCGATCAGAGCGCCCGGCCCGACGCCTCGCTGACCGGCGTGCTGGCGCTGGCGGCGGCGGCCTGCGTCATCGGGTTTGCAGCGATTTTCGTGAAGATGTCGGAGCTCGGCCCCCAGGCCATCGCCTTCTGGCGCCTGGCGTTCGCTGTGCCCGTGCTGGGCGTCTGGCTCTTGATCGAGCAACGCCGCAACCGGGCCGCTGCGCCAGCGTCCTCACCATCCCCGGCGCACCGCTGGCGGATTCTGGCGCTGGCAGGCGTGTTCTTTACCGGCGATCTCGCCTTCTGGCATGCCGGGATCAAGATCACCACGGCGGCCAACGCCACCCTGCTGGCCAATCTGACGCCCATTCTGGTGGCCTTGGCGGCCTGGGCCCTGTTCAAGGAACGCATTACGGTTCGCTTCCTGATAGCCGCCGCCGTGGCGCTGGCCGGCGCGGCGCTGCTGACCGCCGCCAATGTCCGGTTTGCGCCCGAGCGCCTGACCGGCGATGTGCTATCGGCGCTGACCGCGTTCTGGTACGCGGCCTATCTGCTGGCCGTGCGCGCTGCGCGCGTGCAGGGCGCGGGAACAGCCAGCGTCATGTTCTGGTCCACCCTCACCGCCGCGCCGCTGTCACTGAGCATCGCACTGCTGACGGGCGAGCGTCTCTTGCCTGAAACGCTGGCGGGATGGGCGCCGCTGATCGCGCTGGGCATAGTGGTCCACGCGCTGGGCCAGGGCGGCATCGCGTTCGGCCTTGGCCGCACGCCCGCCGCGCTGGCCTCGCTGATCATACTGGTGCAGCCCGGCGTGGCGGCTGCGGCGGGCTGGATACTGTTCGGCGAAGCCTTCGTGACGCTGCAATGGTTCGGCGCCGGGCTCGTGCTGGCGGGCATCTATATCGCCCAGCGCACCGGGCCGCGCCTGCCCGCGCCGCGGCCGCTCAGGCGGCGCCGGACTGCGCCGCCATCCCCTGGACCAGAAGAGCCAGACGGGCGGTGAGCGCCGTGTGCGGGTCCTCGCCGCCGGCCCGGCGGCATTCGCGCAGCGACCCCATGAACAGATCCACGATAGCGCCAAAGGCCACGCGCTGATCAAGATCGCGGCGGAACTCGCCTGACTCCACACCCGCCGCCAGCGCGCGCCGGACGGGCTCCCAGGCAAAATCCATGGAATCGAAGGCGCGCTGGTACGTTTCGTCCTGAACAAGCCAGCTGTGTCCGATCGCCGCAGACACCAGTTCGGTCTGGCGCAGCTGAGCATCCATCAGCAGTTGCAAAAGCGCCGACAGGCGATCGCCGGCCCGGCCCGCCAGGGCCGACTCCAGATTGCCCCGCGTCTCGGCCACGCTTTCATAATGACCGCGCATAATGGCTATAAGCAGGGCCGCCTTGGAGGGTTCGGCGTTGAGCACTGTGCCCGCCGAGACTCCGGCGCGGTCGGCGATCATCTTGATCGTTGCGCCCTGATACCCTTGCGACAGGAAAACCTCGCGCGCCGCTTCGAGCACGACGCCGCGCGTCGCCTCGCGCCGCACATCGCGCCGTGTGTGCCGCTTTGCCATATGATCCCGCATAGTGTCAGCCCGCCCGTTATGTCCACATCGCATCCCCCCGGCTGCATTGCGCACGGCGGATATACATCTTTGCGGTGTATGGCAAGCATCACCAGCCCAGCCCGGTTCCTGCGCCAGGGCGCTGGCGGCCCTGGCTGCGGCCATTGCCACATAGGCGGTGGCGGCGTATTTGCACGCCCATGACAACGCTTCTTGATATAATCGTATATGGCGCAATGGCCGCCGTGTTCGTCATTCTGGCCGCCGGCATCTACGCCCTGTTCCGGGGCGGCGAGTTCGGGCGCACCTGGTCAAACAAGCTGATGCGCGCACGCGTGCTGTTCCAGTTCATCGCCATTCTGGCGGTGATCGGCGCGGTTTGGGCCAAGCAGCATTTCGGCGGCTAATCGCGCTCCAGCGCCGCGCGCACCGGGCCGGACACCTGATCCAGCCGTCCGTCATTGACGCCCGCCGCCCCAGCCCAGCCCCCGGCCGGATTAACCACCATGCGCACCAGCCACATCGTGTTGGACCCGGCGGGTGTGAGGGCGCCGTCTGGCTGCACGCCCCAGCCCAGCGCATAATCGCCCACGGGGGCATGGAGGCGGGTAAAGCTGTCCGTACTGAGATATCCCGTGTCCTCGCCCGCCGCGCCGCGCCGGTGCACATCAAGGAAGCGCATCAGATCACCGGCGCTCATATGGGCCCGTGCGGCCGGGTTCATGGCCGGAGGATTATCGGCGCCGGCGCCCGGCTCCGCCGCTGTGAGGCCGAACAGGCCCGGGCGATGGCCGCGCGGCTGATCCGCCGCCCCGGCGCGTCCGGGAGGACCCCAGCCGGCGCTGTCCATGCCCAGCGGCCCGAACACCTCACGCGCCATCAGCGCCTCATAGGGCGCGCCCGCCGCCGTCTCCAGCATCAGGGCCGCGACCACATAGCCGGCGTTCGAGTAGAGAAATTCGCCCGGCGCGCTGCCTGGAGCGTTCAGCACCGAGCGGGCATAGACCAGCCGGTCCGCCGCCGCGTCACGGTCCGCATCCGCGCCGGCAAGGCGCAACGCCGTCAGCATGCCGGCATTGGCTTTCATGCCGGCGCGGTGGGACAGAAGGCTGGCAAGATCGGCGCCCGCCAGATCGGCGTGAATCTCCAGCTCCAGCGCGCCCAGCACGTCCGCCACCGTGCTGTCCCAGCCGATCACACCCTGCTCCACCAGGCGCGCCGCCAGGGTCGCGGTCATCGCCTTGGTGTTGGAGCCCATATGCCATAGATCATCGCGCGTCACCGGCGCGTCACCGCCGCGCGCCCGCACGCCGGCAACGCTCACGCGCGGACCGTCCGCATCGATCACCGCGACCATGGCGGCAGGCGAGCCGGACGCCTCCAGCAGCGCCTGGGCGCGGGCCTCGACGTCTTCGGGGGCCTGGATGAGCATGGCGGCGGCGAGCATGGTCAGCATCACAATCTCCCATGGCGAATACAACGCGCCATATTGAATCCGCCTCACGATGGCGCAAGTGTGTCCCCAGCGACCGCAAGGAGATCTGCCATGGTGCAGCTGACGAGAATCTACACGCGCACCGGCGACAAGGGCCGCACGCGGCTGGGCGATATGAGCGAAGCCGACAAACATGATCCGCGCGTGGAGGCCTATGGCACGGTGGATGAAGCCAACGCCGCCATCGGGCTGGCCGTCGCGGCGTTGGAGCGTGACGATCCGCTGCACGCCGAGCTGACGCGCATTCAAAACGATCTGTTCGATCTGGGCGCCGATCTGTGCGTGCCTGAGAGCGAGGAACCGCGCAGCTGGACGCCCCTGCGCATGCAGCCTGAACAGACCGTGCGCCTGGAAACTGTCATCGACGCCCTCAATGCACGCCTCAATCCGTTGGACAGCTTCATCCTGCCGGGGGGAGGCGAAGCCTCGGCGCGGCTGCACCTGGCGCGCACCGTCACACGGCGCGCCGAACGCTGCGTGACGGCCCTGATAGCGGCCGGCGGCACAGTCAGCCCGGCGGTGATCACCTATCTCAACCGCCTGTCAGATCTGTTGTTCGTGGCGGCCCGCATCGCCAATGACGAGGGCCGCGCCGATGTAAAATGGGTTCCAGGAGGCGCCAACCGGGCCTGAACCGGCCTGCGCCGTTTCCGTACCGGAAAGACAGGTTTTCACGTCCCGCCTCTGGCGCCCGCCGCGCTGCGTCCATATCTCATCAGGCGTGCGGCGCATGGCCGCATTGGTCCGTGTGATCACTCGCAGAGCAAAGGGACGTCCCATGAAGACCGCCTATGCAGCCGCCTCATTGGCAGCCTTCCTCCTCGCCCCGGCCCTGTCCGCCGAGGCGTTCGCCGAACCGCAGGAATATGCGTTCGACAAAAGCCACACCACGATCCGTGCGACCGGGGACCATCTGGGCCTGTCGCGCCAATCGCTCCATTTCACCGATTATGAGGGCGTGCTGATCCTCGACTTCGAAGCGCCGGAGAACTCCACCGTCGACGTCACCTTCAATCTCGATGGCGGCTTCTGGGTGGGCGCAGACCAGGATCGCTTTGTCGGCCACCTCAATTCACCCGATTTGTTCAATGTGGCCGAGCACGCCACCGCGCGCTTTGTCGGCACCGGGTTTGAGACCGAAGACGGCGAAACCGGCGTGATGACCGGTGAGCTGACCCTCTTGGGCCAGACCGGGCCGGTCACGCTCGATGTCACCCTGAACCAGCGTGGACCGCACCCGATGGGCGGTCATGAAGTCGCCGGCTTCTCGGCCTCCGGCGTGATCCAGCGTTCTGAGTGGGGCATGGGCTTTGCCGTGCCGGCGGTCTCAGACGAGATCAAGATCGAGATCGAGACCGAGCTCGCCCTGGTCACCGACGAAGAGTAACCGGACGCGACGGCGTTCCTTGCGCCCGCCTTCCTCCCCGGGGCGGCGCACATCACTGCCGGCCGGCGCTTGCCTGAGCGCCGGGCGGTTGCGTTATGGCGGCCCTCCGCGGGCGCGGGGGGGGCGGGGGTGGGT
>JAIUMW010000020.1 GCA_022565365.1 Oceanicaulis sp. | reverse complement strand
GGACAGTCCAGGACAACAAACGGGCGCGTACCCGTTGCTGCACTTGGGCCCAAACCCATGCCGGAAATACAAGAAATGAGCGCGCCGTCAGGCCCCTATTTCTTCTTGTTGCCCAGATGCTCCAGCCCGCCGACCGAGCCGGCCTTCTGGGAGGGCTGGGAGGCGTTGGTTTTCTTCTTCTGGTTCTTTTCCGCTTTGGGCTTCTTCGCCTCGCGGCCTGATTTTTGTTGGCCTTTGGCCATGGCGTGATCCTTTGCACTGAGGGCAAGGCCCTCAAACGCAATAATACGCCAGATCGGGGGGTGTGGTCACGCGCGATCTGCTGAGGCGTTCAGCCGCCGCTCAGCGTGTTCCAGGCGTCATCATTGGCCAGTGTCGGGATGGCCTGGCAGTCGGGCGCGCAGACATAGCTGGCGCGGGTATTGTTGCGGAACACCTGCACCACGCCGCGGTCATTGCCGGTGACGGAGAGGTCGGCGGTGTAGAGGACGCGGCCATTGGCGTCGAGCGCGATCAGATTGGTGCGCCCGAACTGCTTGCCCGTGATGAAGATGGTGCGCGCGTCATAGAGATTGGCGTCAGCGATGGCCGGATTGCCCACCACGATGGCCGCCGCTTCGCCGGGCAGGCGGATCAGGGCGGCGTGGTCGGCGGGCACGCGGAACACCTGGGCCATGGCGGGCGCGCCCGCGACGAGCGTCAGGGCCAGGGCGAGAGCGGCGATACGGGCGCACAGGCGCATGGCGGCATCCTTATTGGAACAATGGCCACCTTTGTCGCGCGCGCGGGTGAAGGAAGTCTAAACGGGCGCTCCGGTCGGTCCACTTGATTCACCCAGTGTAAACCATAGGCGACACAAACGAGATTAACTCAAAATAAAGCATGGATTTTTACCCGCCTTAAATCGTCCTCGTGTTTACTCACATCACGTTCAGAGCGGGTCGGGACGGACTTGAGCCTCTGGGCTGGAAAAAAGAGCAAACGGAGTGGATGGACATGAAAAACCTGGTTTCGAAATTCTTCAAAGACGAGTCTGGCGCCACGGCCATTGAATATGGCCTGATCGCCGCCCTGATCGCCGTGGCGATCATCACCGTGGTCGGTATTGTCGGCACCAATCTGGAAACGACCTTCCAGGACGTGGCTGACGGTCTCGCTGGCGAATAATCCGCCGCAGGCATAGTGGCCGAAGACAACAGAGCCGCTCCGGAAACGGGGCGGCTCTTTTGCGTTCGGGCGGGACCCCCGTGTTGGGGAAGCCTTAAGCCCTTGCGGGGCAGGCTGCAGATCAATTCAAGGACCACAACGGACACCGTCTCATGACCGCGCACATCCTTCTTCTTGGCTTCGCCGGCCTGATGCTGGCCGCCGCCTGGCATGATGCAGCCCGCTTCATCATCCCCAACTGGATATCGGGCGTGCTGGTCGTCCTGTGGATCCCGGCTGCGTTGGCGCTGGGCTATGGCTGGACCGGGGCGGGGCTCGCCTTGCTCACCGGGTTCGCCGTGCTCGCCGCCGGCATGGCGCTGTGGGCGCCGGGCTGGCTGGGCGGGGGCGATGTAAAGCTGCTGGCCGCCGGGGCGCTGTGGTTTGGCTGGCCCGATGTGATCTCATTCCTGGTCTGGGCGATGCTGGCGGGCGGGGTGCTGGCGCTGGTGCTGGTGCTGGCGCGGCGCATTGCGCCGGCGATTCCGCAAATGGCCGGGCGGCTGACCGGCACGGCGCTGGCCCCGGGGGCGCCTGCCCCTTACGGCATCGCGATTGCGGCAGGCGCGCTGATCACCCTGCCGCGCAGTCAGATTTTCATGGCGCTGGGGCTCTAGAATTCAGCCTCTGAAACCATCCTTGCGCGCACGCACCTCGCCATAGACCTGCCAGTCCTGCGCGGTTTCCAGCCCCAGCCGGGCGCGCAGGCCCGCATCATCCCAGCGCAAAAACGGATTGGCCGCGATCTCGCGCGCGATGGTCGTCGGCACGGTGGGCTCGCCGCGCGCACGCAGGCGCTCCACGTCTGCGGCGTAGTCGATCAGCGCGGCGTTCTCCGGATCGACGCTGAGCGCGAAGCGCGCATTGGCCTGCGTATACTCATGGGCGCAGTAAATGATCGTGCCGGCGGGCAGGTCGCGCAGGCGCGCCAGCCCCGCCTGGGCTTGCTGCGGCGTGCCCTCGAACAGGCGCCCGCAGCCCAGCGCGAACAGGGCGTCGCCGACAAACGCCGCGCCTGCGCTTTCAAACCAGTAGGCGATATGGCCCAGCGTATGCCCGCCCACATCCAGCACCTGCGCCTCCAGCGCGCCGAGCCTCACCCGGTCGCCGGGTTTCACCGGGGTGTCTATATGGCCGATCTTGTCGGCTTCAGCCTGCGGCGCGGTGATGCGCGCGCCATTGGCCGCGCGGATGGTGTCATTGCCCCCGGCATGGTCCCAATGGTGATGCGTGTTCCAGATCTCAGTGAGCCGCCAGCCTGCGGACCGCGCCTCTTCCAGAATGCGCGCGGGCTCGGGCGTGTCGATGGCGGCGCAGGCGCCGGTTTCGCTGCACGCGATCAGGAAGCCGTAATTGTCCTCAAGGCAGGGGAATTGACGGATTTTCAGGGCCATGATGACGCCCTCCTGTGCGCATGCCCTTACGCGGGCGGGGCGGTCAGCCTATCATTTGTCCAGCAAGCAATGCGAGGGGCGCCCATGCGCACAGACGCGCTGGAGATTGACCGCTTCTACCGTTCGGCCCGTGGCCGGGCTGCGCGCGAGATGGCGCTTCGCCGCCTGACTGCGCTGTGGCCGCAGGCCGACGGGCTGGACATGCTGGGCTATGGCTTTGCTGGCGCGTATCTGGAACCCTACCGGGCGCAGGCGCGGCGCACCGTCGCCTATATGCCGGCAGCCCAGGGCGCGGTGGGCTGGCCCAAAGGCGCCCCGTCCCTGACGGCGCTGGGCGAAGAAGCGCGCCTGCCCTTCAAGGAAGCCATGTTCGACCGGGTCGTGCTGGCCCATGCGCTGGAGGAAGCCGAAGATTTGCGCCGGCTCCTGCGCGAGCTGTGGCGCGTCACCGCGCCGGAAGGGCGCATTGTCGTGATCGCCGCCCACCGCGCCGGGATGTGGGCGCGCTCTGAATCCACGCCGTTCGGTCATGGCCGCCCGTTCTCGAAGCGCCAGCTGTCTGATCTCCTGACCGGCGCCCTGTTTGAGCCCGTGGCCTGGGCGCGCGCGCTGTACGCTCCGCCCTGGCGCTGGGCCTGCGGGCCGAAGACGGCGTCGGGCTTTGAAAGCGCCGGCGAGCGGGTGGCCCCGGCCTTTGGCGGGTTGATCCTGGCCGAGGCGATCAAGCATGTCGGCGCGGTGCGTCCGGGCGGTACAGCTGAGCGTGTCCGGCGCAGCGTGCTTGAAGGCGCCGCGCGCCCCGCGCTATCTCCCCGATCCAAGCCGCCGTCCCATCCTGCCGCGAAAGACCCAGCCCCATGACGCTTCAACCCCGCCCCGGCCTTCTGGACATCAAGCCTTACGTGCCCGGCGCCGCTGCGCCCGCTGGCGCGGTGAAGCTGTCGTCCAATGAAAACGCACTGGGCGCCAGCCCGAAAGCGGCGGAGGCGTTCAAGGCGGCGGCCGGCCGGCTGCAGCTCTATCCTGATGGCGGGGCGACCAAGCTGCGCGAGGCCATCGGCAAGGCTGAAGGGCTGGATCCCGCACGCATCGTTTGCGGCGCGGGCTCTGACGAGCTCCTGCAGTTGATCGGCCGGGCTTATCTGGCGCCGGGCGATACGGTGGTGCAAAGCGAATACGGGTTTCTGGTCTACCGGCTGGTGGCGCTGCAGTCAGGCGCACACTGCGTCAGCGCGCCCGAGCGCGATTATACCGCTGATGTGGACGCCCTGATCGAGGCGGCCAAGCCCGGCGCGCGCATCGTGTTCCTGGCCAATCCCAACAATCCCACCGGCACCTGGATTCCGGGCTCCGAAGTGCGCCGCCTGCGCGAAGGCCTGCCCGAGGACACGCTGCTGGTGCTTGACGGCGCCTATGCCGAGTTTGTCGAGGCGCCGGGCTGGGAAGACCCGATCAGACTGGCTGACGAGTATTCCAATGTGGTGGTGACGCGCACCTTCTCGAAAATCCATGGCCTCGCCGCCCTGCGTTTGGGTTGGATGTATGGTCCGCAGGAGGTGGTCGATGTGATCCACCGCGTGCGTGGACCCTTCAACGTCAATCTGCCCGCTATCGAGGCAGGCGTGGCCGCCATTTCCGATCCCGATTTCGTGCGCCGGTCCAAGGCCCATAATGACCAGTGGCTGGCCTATCTGACCCAGCAGTTGGGCGGGCTGGGCTTTGAGGTGACGCCGTCGGTCTGCAATTTCGTGCTGGTGCATTTTCCCGATCAGCCCGGCCGCACGGCGGCGGACGCTGACCGCTTCCTCACCGAGCGTGGTCTGGTCGTGCGGGCGCTGGCGCCCTACGGCCTGCCCCACGCTCTGCGCATCACGATAGGGCTGGAAGAGCACAACCGCGCCGTGGTCGAGGCGCTGACCGGGTTTCGCGACAGCTGGACTTAGGCCAGCTCCAGCTCTTCCATCACCGTTTCATAAGCCCAGTCCAGCCAGGGTCCCAGCGCGGCGACATCGTCGGTGTCCACGGTGGGACCGCACCAGATGCGCAGGCCCGACGGGGCTTTGGGATGGGGGATGACGTCAAAGGCTGCGCCCTCGCGGTCCAGCAAAAGACCCATGCGCCGCGACACCTCCCAGCGCTCGGCGTCGGACTTGGCGGCGAGCGCGGGGCTTGTGAATTTCAGCGTCACCGAGGTGGTGGAGCGCGTCGCCGGGTCCTCGGCCAGGAAATCGATCCAGGACGCGCTGTCGACCCAGGACGCCAGCGCCGCGAAATTGGCGTCGGTGCGGGCGATCAGCGCGCTCACCCCGCCTTCGCGCGCGGCCCATTTCAGGCCATCGAGATAATCCTCCACGCACATCAAAGACGGCGTGTTGATGGTGGAGCCGGCATAGATGGCCGCGTCTTCGGCGCCCGCTTCAAACAATTGCAACAGGCGCGGCACCGGCCAGGACGGGCGGTACTCGCGCAGCCGCGCCCGCGCCCGCGGCGACAGGATGGCGACGCCGTGCTGGGCTTCGCCGCCCAGGCATTTCTGCCAGCTGAAGGTGGTGACGTCGAACTTGCTCCAGGGCAGGTCCATGGCGAAGGCCGCCGAGGTGGCGTCGCAGATCGTCACCCCCTCGCGGTCGTCCCTGATCCAGCTGGCGTCCGGGATGCGCACGCCCGCCGCCGTGGCGTTCCAGGTGAAGACTTGATCATGGGCGGGATTGCTGCGGGTATAGTCGGGCGCGCGGCCATAGGGCGTTTCGTAGACATTCAGGCCGTGCGGCTTGAGCTCGTCGCGCAGATCAATGAGCCAGCGCCGGCCGAACTCGTCACAGGAAAACACATCCACCGGCCGGGCGCCGATCATGGACCACAGCGCGCCTTCCATGGCGCCCGTGTCGGAGGCGGGCAGGATCACCCCCTTGTAATCGGATGGAATTTCCAGAACCGCCGCCGTGCGCTCCAGCGCTTCGGCCAGGCGCGCCTTGGGCGTGCCGGCGCGGTGATTGCGGCCCAGCGGCGCCGCCGCCAGCGCGCTCCACTCCCAGCCGGGACGCTTCTTGGTGGGGCCGCAGGAAAAGCGCGCATCGGACGGGCGCAGGCTGGGTTTGGAGCGGGCCATGGCGATTCCCTCAAGGCGGTTGGCTGGCTGACCAATCGGGTAGGCCTTTGCGCGCGCAGCGTCAAACCCTGTCTGGGGCGGCGGCTTGACGCGCGCTCAGCGCGCGCCTACCGGCACGCCCATGATCAACTGCTCGCGCCCCCTGACCGACCGCGCCGCCCTTGGCATGGAGCGGTCCTCGTGACGCCGGACAAGCCGGGCCTGAAAGGCTGGGGCGGGCTTGGCCTGCTGGCGCTCCTGTGGGGCGGGGCGTTTGCATTCATCACGGTCGGGGTGGAAACCATCCCCCCGTCCATCGTCGCCTTCGGGCGCCTGGCGCTGGCCGCCATCGTGCTCACCGTCTGGGCGGTGGCGCAGCGACGCTATCTGCCGCCGCTCAAAGACAGGCGCTGGCTTTGGTTCGCGGGGCTTGGTCTGTTTGGAAACACGCTGCCCTTCACCCTCATCGCCATCGGCCAGCAGACCGTGCCGTCGGGTGTGGCGGGCATCCTCATGGGCATGACGCCGCTGGCCATCATCATGGCGGCCCATTTCGTGCTGCCGGGCGAGCGCATCAATGCGTGGAAAGGCGCGGGCTTCCTGATCGGGTTTTCCGGGATCGTCCTGCTCACTGGACCGTCGGCGCTGGCGGGCATGCTGGAGACCGATTTTCTGGCCCAGATGCTGATCTTCGCCGCAACACTGGCCTACGCCACCAACGCCATCATGTATCAGCGCATGCCCGAAACGCCGCCCATTACCGTGGCGGCGGGCTCGCTGATCTGCGCCTCGGTGCTGGCCGTGCCGCTGGTGCTCTGGGATGTGGCGTCGGGCGCGACAATGGCGCCGAGTCTCGATTCGATCCTTGCCGTCATCGCACTGGGTATCCTGCCCACAGCGCTGGCGACCATTGGCTATATGGGCATTGCGCGCAAAGTCGGTGCCGCTTTCATCGCACTGATCAACTACGCCGTGCCGGTGGTGGCGGCCATGATCGGGCTGATGCTGGGCGAGGCGCTGGGCCTGACCGCCTGGCTGGCGCTGGGGGTGATCTTGCTGGGGATTTTCATCGCCCGGCGCGGCACCCGGCGCAAAGGTCTCTAGACGGCCTTCACCGCCTGGACGGCTACAGGCCTTGGCGCCGCGCGAGTAAGGCCCAGCAGGGTCTGAAGCCCCGGAATATCCAGCTGTTCAGGATTATTGTCTGACGCATAGGACCAGCCATCGCGCACCGCTTCGGCGCCCGCTTCCTCCCACGCCCGGCGCACGGCGTCGCGACCCTGAGCGATCACCACATAGCGGTCGCCCGCGTCCAGTGTGCAGCGCGAATCATCGGGCGTGATCATCACCTCGTGCAGCTTCTCGCCCGGGCGTGCGCCGACAATGCGGTGGGGCAGGGCAGGCGCGATGGCGCGGGCCAGATCAATGGTGCGCATGGAGGGCAGCTTGGGCACGAACACCTCGCCGCCCTGCATGTCGGACAGAACGGACAGGACGAAATTCACCCCCTGCTCCAGCGTGATCCAGAACCGTGTCATGCGCGGGTCGGTGATGGGCAGATCGCGCGCGCCTTCTGACACGAGGCGCTGGAAAAACGGGGCCACCGAGCCGCGCGATCCCACCACATTGCCGTAACGCACCACCGAAAAGCGCGGGCCGCCCGCGCCGGTCATGCCATTGGCCGCCAGAACGATCTTGTCAGACGCCAGCTTGGTCGCGCCATAAAGGTTCACCGGCGCGGCGGCCTTGTCCGATGACAGCGCCACCACCCGCTCCACGCCATGGGCGATGGCGGCGCGCACCACGTGCTCGGCGCCATGGATATTGGTCTGCACGCATTCAAACGGATTGGCCTCGGCGATGGGCACATGCTTCATCGCGGCGGCGTGAATGACGATGTCGGCCCCGCGCATCGCCTCGGCCAGGCGCGCGCCATCGCGCACATCCCCGATCATGAAGCGCAGAAAGGGGAAAGTCTCAGGGCTGAAGCGCTGGGCGGTTTCGTATTGCTTGAGTTCGTCGCGTGAAAACACCGTGAGCTGGCGCGGCTTGAAGCGGCGCGTGACGATGTCGAGAAACTGATGCCCGAACGAGCCGGTCCCGCCAGTCAGGAAGATCGAACGCCCGGTCAGATCGCAGGCTGTGCCGGCGAAGTCGCGCAATGGCGAGCCATGCGCACCCGGCGATGCTCCTGCTGATCCGGCCATGAAATGCGCCCCGCAAGTGATTCTCTACCCGTTCAGTCTAACGCTGAACGCGCGCGGGTTAACGCTCCGTTTGTGTTACGGCGCGATGCGGCTTTGGCGCCCGTCTTACTAACGAATTGTCAGCCCTTTGCGCGCCATACTCCGCGCGGGCGTATGTGCGCCCGTTGGGATGAAACAGACAGGACATGGCGTTTTCGGTTGATCTGCTCGGCGCCTGGTATGGCGCGCAGTCGGCCCGGCAGCTGGCCGGACTGTCGAGCGCTGCGTCGCGTTCAGGCGCCGGCGCCGCCGATCCCGGTAAGGACGCCAAGCCCAAAGTCCTGCCGCCCTGGGACCCGCGCGGGTCAATCACGGCGCTGGAGACATTGCGCCGGGGCGTGCTGGCCAGTGGCCGCTTCTTCGACGCTTCGCTGAGCAAAGCCACTAGTCCTGGCGTCAGCCGGGACGAGCAGCAATTATTCGCCATGTATCAGGGCCTGCGCGGTCTGCAGGCGCTGGCCGACGCGGCCATGCAGCGCGACGTCAATGAGTTTGACCGGTCCTTCATGCAGCGCCGCTTCAATGAGGGGCTGGAGCAGCTGGGCGGGTTCTTCCAGGACCTGGACCTGCAGGGCGTGTCGGTGCTGCGCGGCAAGGAGTTGAGCAAGGCCGAGAGCGAGCTGGCGATCTCGCGCGGCCAGTCGCAATACGCCACCGCCGCCATCCATACCGGCCCGTTCGACGCCGAGGTCGCCGCCTTCCAGGGCGAGGCGGCCTTCACCATCACGGTGCGCAAGAATGGCGGCGACATCAATGTGGACATTGATCTGGCCGAGCTCGGCGGCGCGCCGCGCACGCTCGACAATGTGGTCGGGCTGATCAACCAGAAACTGGAAGACGCCGAGATCCTGACCCGGTTCGAGCGCCAGCGCGTGGGCACACCCAATGCGAGCGGCGTGGTCGAGGGCGATGACTGGGGCTTCAAAATCCAGGGCATACTGACCGAGCGCATCAGCTTTTCCGCCCCCGCCGCCGCCCCCACCGTCTGGCTGGCCGGGGTCAGCGGGACCAAGGAGGGCGCCGCCGGTCAGCTGACCCGGATCAGTGGGCTCGACGGGGGCGGCCAGACCGATTTCACCCGCCGGATCGAGGCTGACCCGGACGTGGCCGAGACCACCAATGACAAGGGCGACACGAAGACTACCCAGACAACCAATCCCTTGCGCATTCTGGACACCGCTCAGGCGGCCGATGGCGGCATCTATGTGGTCGGTCACGCCGCCTCCAGCGTGTCGGGTCAGGCGCTCAAGGGCGAGCAGGACCTGATCCTCCAGCGCTTTGACACCACGGGAAAGCTGGTCTGGACCCGCACGCTGGGCGCCGCAGAGAGCGCGTCTGGCGCCTCGCTGGCGGTGGACGGGCAGGGCAATATCATCGTGGCCGGATCGGTGACCGGCGCGCTCAGCGGCGCCAACGCCGTGGGCGGCGAGGATTCGCTGGTGGTGAAATTCAACGCCGATGGCGTGGAGCAATGGGCCCAGCGCTTTGGCGGGCAGGGTGATGACCGGGCGCTGGCCGTCACGGTCGACGATGCAGGCAATATCTTCGTGGCCGGCGAGACCCGGTCCGGCTTTGGCGGCATGGCCCATCAGGGCATGGTGGACGGTTATGTGCGCGCCCTGGATGCGTCGGGCGCGACGCTTTACACCCGCGCGGTGGAAGCCGGCGCCGGGGTCGAGAGGGTGCGCGCTGTCGCCATGGCCGCCGATGGCGGGTTGATCACCGCCAGCGAAGTGGACGGGCGGGCCGTGCTGGTGAAATTCGCGCCCGGCGATGACGGCACAGGCGAGCCGGTCTGGCGCCTCGACATGGGCGATCTCGATGGCGGGCGCATTGCGGGCCTTGCGGTGGATGAGGATGGCGCAATCTATCTGGCGGGCTCCGCTGGAGCCGGGTTTGAGCCGGGCGATGTGCTCAACGCCAATGCGGGCGGACGCGACGCGGTGCTGGTGCGCATCGAGGACGGCGCCGCTCCGGCAGTGAGCTATGCGACATTCCTGGGCACTGAAGGCGACAACACGGCCGCCTCGATCAAGGCGGCGGGCGGCAAGGTCTATCTGGCCGGAACCACGTCTGGCGCGCTGCCGGGCTCTGAGCAATCAGGCGAGCGCAACAGTTTCGCCGCCGGGTTCGACGCCGCCACCGGCGCGCTGGACTGGACCCAGCAAGTGTCCGGGCGCGGCGGGGTGTCGGAAGCCACCGGCATCGTGGTGGATCAGGGCGGCGATTCAGTGCTCAACCGGCTCGGCCTGCCCAATGGCGCCGTCGCCTATGCCGACAGCCGGGTGATCAATCAGCGCTCCTCGGTGCGCGCGGGCGACCATTTCTTCATCTCGGTCAATGGCGGGCGCCAGCGCCGCATCGAGATCGGCCCCAACGAGACTATGCGCTCGCTGACCTTCAAGCTGAACGCGGTCATGCTGTTCAACGGCTCGGCCGATGTGCGCCGGGCGCGCGAGGGCGACATGCTGCGCCTGACCCCCAAGGCCGGGGTGACCATCGAATTGTCTTCAGGCGCCGAGGGCCGCGACGCCCTGTCCGGGCTGGGCCTGCCGTCAGGCGCCATCACCGGCAAGGCCTCGGCGCGCGAACGATCCAAGGACACGACCTCTGACGCGCCGGCGGTGTTCGCGCTGGAGCTGCCCGACCGGCTGTCGATCACCGATCGCGGGACCGCGCAGGCCGCCTATGAGGCGCTGTCAGCCGCCCAGGCCAAGATCCAGCGCGCCTGGCGCGACCTGACCCAGGACCCGGCGCTCAAAGAGATGCTCAAGGGCCCCGCCAACGGCAAGCGCGGCGGTGCGGTGCCGAGCTATCTCACCGCCCAGATCGCCAATTACCAGTCCGGCCTCGACCGGCTGATGAGCGGCGGCGGCGGCGATACGCTGGGGTTTTTCTAGGCGCGCTTTCAGCAAAAAGCAGGAACCGGTTTTGCGGCCCGAAAAGGCGGCAGCTTTAATGGCTCAAGCCGTCTGATTGCACGCCAGCGCGCCCACCGCGCCGTAACGGGCCGCCGACGGACCGTATCCGGCCTGGGACTGTTTCTGACGCGAGGCTTCCTCGGCGATGGCGCGCACCAGCCCT
Source organism: Oceanicaulis sp. (assembly GCA_022565365.1). Taxonomy (GTDB): domain Bacteria; phylum Pseudomonadota; class Alphaproteobacteria; order Caulobacterales; family Maricaulaceae; genus Oceanicaulis. The sequence continues at coordinate 9,971 of JAIUMW010000020.1, read as the reverse complement.
TCGGTCAGCACTTTGAGCGCTTCGACCGAGGCGTGATTGCGCGCCAGCGCGGTGTTGAAGGCTTCAGTGGCGGTGCGCAGCCGGTCCTTGAGCGCCGGGGCGAGGCCTGACAGGCGTTCGGGCTCACGCGCCGCGCGCTGGGTTTCAGCGCGGTAGAGGGTGGCGAGGCGCATTTTCTCGGTCTGCAGATCGACCGCCTCATGGGGGCGGCGCGCCTCGAACAGATCCGTTTCCTGTTCCAGCAGCACCGTCAGGCGCGATGTCAGGCGGATCATCGCCTCCGCGCGTTCGGCAGGGGTCTGGGCGGCGAGCTCGGTCATGATTGTCCGGCCTCCTGATATCTGAGCATTTCACGCGCCAGGGAGTCGGCCAGGCCAATACCGCCGGCCCTGGTGATCACCTTGGCGTATTCCTCGTTGAGCATGGAGCTGAACGCCGCTTCGCCGGGTCCGCCGCCAAAGCTTGATTGTGTGGTTTCGCCCATCATGGCTTCGAGCACCTGGGCCAGGAACACAGCCTCGAAATCCTGCGCCGTGGCGCGGATCTGATCGGGCGTGCGCGCCTGACGCGCCTGCATCTCGCCCGGCGCAGAGCGCGCCGACAGCATGGCTGCGTGCATCTGGGCGTCCAGAAGACCGTCCATCACAGCACCTCGATATCGGCCTGCAGGGCGCCGGCGGCCTTGATGGTCTGCAAAATCGTGATCAGGTCGCGCGGGCTGACGCCCAGCGCGTTGAGCCCGTCGACCAGTTCGCGCAAGGTCACCGTGCCTTGCAACACGCCCATTTCGCGCATGTCCTCTTCAACCGCTACATCGGTGCGCGGCAGAACCACCGCGTCGGCCTCGGTGAAGGGTGCGGGCTGCACGGCTATGGGGCTTTCCGACACGGTCACCGTGAGCCCGCCCTGGGCGATGGCGACGGTGGAGACGCGCACATTATCGCCCATCACGATGGTGCCGGTGCTTTCGTCGATCACGACGCGCGCGCGCATGTCGGTCTGGACGCGCAGCTGCTCCACATCGGCCAGCAGCGAGACCATATCGCCACGAAAGCTCGCAGGCCGGGTCAGCGACACGGTGGACGGATTCTGCGCGGCGGCGACGCCAGAGCCCATATAGGCGTTGATTGTGTCGGCCATGCGCCGGGCGGTGGTGAAATCGGGATTGCGCAGCGACAGGCGGATCTCGCCGCGGCCGGCGAGATCAAACTCCATCTCGCGCTCGATCACCGCGCCGTTGGCGATGCGCGCCGTGGTGGGCACGCCGCGCGTCACGCTGGCCGCCTGACCGCCGGCGGCGAATCCGCCCGCCGCGCCTGACCCTTGCGCCACGGCGAACACGTCGCCATTGGCGCCCACCAGCGGGGTGGCGATCAGCACGCCCCCCTGCAGGCTGCTGGCGTCGCCAAGCGCCGAGACGGTCACGTCAATGCGCGTGCCCTGCATGGAGAAGGGCGGCAGTTCAGCCGTCACCATAACCGCGGCGACATTGCCGGTGCGCAGATCGGCCTCGCGCACATTGATGTTGAAGCGCTCCAGCATGGAGTTCATCGCCTGACGGGTGAAGGCGGCGTTGCGCAGCGTGTCGCCCGACCCGTCCAGACCTACGACGAGGCCGTATCCGACCAGCTGGTTGGAGCGCACGCCCTCGACGTCGGCGATGTCCTTGATGCGCGGATTGGCGTGGGACGCCGCTGACAGGCTGGCGCACAGGGCCAGGGCGGTCAGGGTTTTGACTAGGCTCATCATGGCGCACTCAACTCCGGCAGGCTCCTGTACGCGGACCTGCGAAAAGCGTGCCAAGGTTAATGCAAAGAATGTCTTATTAAATCAGTAGCTTGAAATTTCCCGGACCGGCGCAATCTGCCGGTCAGTGTGTTTATAGGCAAAATCTGCCCGGTTCAGGCGGCGAGCTTAATCGCGCGTTAACCCAGGTTAAGCCAGCTTCTGCCTGACGATTTGCGTCCGGGGTTCCGCCATGAAAGTCAACGCGCCGCGCAGCACACAGCCGCCCTCGCCGGTTCGCCGCAAGCCCGGCGCCGGCTCTGCGCAAGGCTTTGCGCCGGAGACCGCCCCGGCATCGTCCGGGTCCGGCGCGGCGTCGGGCGTCAGCGGTGCAGGCTCGATCAACTCGATCGACGCCTTGATGGCGCTTCAGGGCGCGGACGATTTCCAGGGCGCGCGCAAGCGCGCCACCGAGCGCGCCTTCTCGCTCCTGGACGTGCTGGACGATCTCAAGCTGGCGCTTCTGGACGGCGCTCTGCCGCGAGATACGCTGGTGCGCCTGATGGAGACGGTGAAAACCCAGCGCGACAATACCAGCGACCCGCGGCTCGAAGCGGTGCTGGACGAGGTCGAAATCCGCGCTGCAGTGGAGCTGGCCAAGCACGGCCGGCATGGCTGAACACTGTTCAACCGTCTTTCCTGCCTCGAGAAATTCACACTGGCGCCAAACTTGCGCGCCAGAAGCCTTGCCCGATTGACTTGAAAGGCTTGCTGGATATGCTCCGGCGCGCTTGCGGCAGGGCATGCATGGAGTCGTGAATATGGCTGTGACCGAGTCCTCGATCGAACTGCCCAAAGGCTACGCACCCAGCGAGGCCGAACCCTTCATGAATGCGCGCCAGAAGGAATATTTCCGGCGCAAGCTGACGGCCTGGAAGGACGAGATCATCCGCGAGAGCCGTTCGACCCTGTCCGCGCTGCAGGAAGATGTCGGCGCCTTGCCGGATCTGGCCGACCGCGCGTCCACCGAATCCGACCGCGCGCTTGAGCTGCGCGCCCGTGACCGCCAGCGCAAGCTGGTCACCAAGATCGAAGCGGCGCTGCGCCGGATTGAGGACGACACCTACGGCTATTGCGAAGAGACCGGCGAGCCGATCTCGCTGGCGCGTCTGGACGCCCGGCCCGTGGCCACGCTGAGCCTGGAGGCCCAGGAGCGTCACGAACGCTCCGAGCGCGTCCACCGCGACGACTAGGCCGGGCTCACCCGACCTTTTCGCGCATCCAGCTTTCGGCTTCAGCCCAGTTTGAGAAGCACCGCGCGGCGTACCCCGCCTTGTGGAGCATTTTCGTCATCATCATCGCATGCATCATGTTCGCCGCGCTGTAGATGTAGGCGAGCGCCACATGCTTTGGCAGATGCTCGGCGAAAATCTCTGCGATGGAGGCGAACTGCGGCACGGTGTGCTCCAGGGCGCAGTCGCTGTAATCAAGGATCAGGCCGTCGCGCCCTTCCTCGGTCAGGCGCTGGCACAGGCGCGGCGCATTGGCCCGGCTTTCAGATACGGAGTTGCGCCCGCGCGTGCGGATGCACAGCACATTGACGCCCTCCAGGGCGAAGCGTTCGATCTGAAGGGCGCTGTTCGGCATCCGGTCTAGAACGGCCACAGAAGGTTATAGACTTCCTGCCCGATGGGCGGGCGCTGCATCTCGGAGATATGGCCCCGGCCGCCATAGGACACCCGCGCCTCTGCGATTTTGCGGTGCTCGATCGTGTTGTCCGGCGCAATATCCTGCGGGCGCACGATCCCGGAGATCAGAAGCTCGCGCACCTCGTTGTTGATGCGCACTTCCTGACGGCCATGGATCACCAGATTGCCATTCCACAGCACGTCCACCACGATGGCTGCGGCGGTCATGGAGATGGTCTCTGACCGGTTGACGCTGCCCGAGCCCTGCGTGGAGGAGTTGGAGCCGAACCGGGTCAGATTGGCCGGATCGATGGCGTCATTGAAGATGGCGTCCAGCGCGGCTTCACCGCCCAGGAAATTGGTCAGGTTGGAGCGCTCCGAGGTCTGGCGCGCGCGCGAGGTCTGGTTCTGCACCTGGGCCCGGTCGGCGATGTCGATCTTCACCGTCAGGATATCGCCCACATGGGCGGCGCGCGGATCGCCGAAGAAGGTGGTCGTGTTGGCGCTCCACAAAGAGTTGACATTGCGGCGGCTGTGGGCGCGCTCGGCCATCAGCGCCTGGATGCGCGCGGCGCGCGCTGCGTCGATCTGGGCCGGGGTCATGCCCGCGCTGCTCACCGAGCCGGTCAGGACCGCCGTATTGTCCATCGGAGACAGGGGCGGCGGCTGGCCGACATAAGCCAGGCGGTCGGTCGCCGCGCAGGCGGTCAGGAGGGCGCCGGCGAGCGTCACGGCGGCAGTGTTCATCAAGGTCGCGCGCATGGCGGCTGGCTCCTAGTTGGTGAAGGTGGGACCCGAAGCGACGCGGGCCTGGCCCGGTGCTTCGGCGATGGCCTGGATGGTGCGGTTGGACTGAAGGTTCAAAAAGCGCGCGGTCTGGCCTTCTGACGCGTTGTCCAGCGCGCGGGCCCGGGCCGTGAGGGCGAGCCCGCCGACCTGATAGACCAGCTGCACGATCTCGCCGCGGGTGATCATGACCGGCGCCTGCAGGTCCAGCGCGCGCAGCGGGGTGTCGGCGCGCAGGGTGCGGCGGGCCTCCTGGCCGATCAGCGCGTCGGCGCGCATCAGCGTGTCGGGACGGACCTGACCTGCGGCCAGGCGCTCCCAGCGCACCATGTCGTCAGTGATCACATCGCCGCGCGCCACGGCGCGGGTCAGCACCGGCACATCGCTGACCGCCTGGGCGCGTCCGCCAATGCGCTCGGGCGCGGCGCCCGGCCAGGGCGCGATCTCGGCGCGGAACAGGCCGGCGCGCGCATCATGCTCCAGGCTGACAAGTTCAGGCCCGCCCGCGCTGTCGAGCGGGGCGTGCAGTGTTTGGGTGCGGTTGGACAGCTCCACCAGATGAGCCTGGCCGCTTTCCACATAGAGGGCTTCCTCGATCAGGCGGGTGAGGTCCGATGCGCTGACCGTGCGGGCTGCGCGCTCCACCGTGATCCGCATCACGCCGCCGGCATTGGCCCAGTGCAGGCCGTGGCGGGCGGCTTCGGCGCGGATGAAGGCCGGGTCCAGCGACAGGCGCTGTCCCGGCGCCGGCGCGCGCGCCAGCGTTACATCGCCCACATCGCCTGCGCCATCGAACAGATCGCCCAGCGTGATGACGCCGTCGATCGTGGTCAGCCGGTCTTTCAGGATGACCGTGCGCGCCTCGTCCGCGGCGGCGGGCGAGGCGGCCAGGGCGCGCGCGGCGCGCAGGGTGAGCATGCGGGTCATGGCGTGCCTTTCTTAATCCTCAGCGCAGGTTCGACGAGGCGGCGAGCATCTCGTCGGCGGCGCTGATGACGCGGGCGTTCATTTCATAGGCGCGCTGGGCCTTGATTAGCGCCGTCACCTCGGTGACCGCGTCAACATTGGAGCTCTCGATAAAGCCCTGACGGATCACGCCGAACCCCGGATCGCCCGGTACGCCGGGCTGGGGCGCGCCAGACGCGGCGCTTTCCAGCAGGAGATTGCCGCCGATCTGCTCCAGGCCCGCCTCGTTGGCGAAGATCACCAGTTCCAGCTGGCCCACCACTTGCGGCTCGGCCTCGCCATCCAGCAGCACCTGCACCTGGCCCTGCTGGGTGACGACCATCTGGCGCGCTTCAAGCGGCACCACTATGCCGGGCTCCACCCGGTAACCCTCAGACGTCACCATCTCGCCTTCCGGGCTGAGCGAGAAATTGCCCGCCCGGGTGTAGGCGTCGCCGCCATTGGGCAGCTGGATGCGGAAATAGCCGTCGCCGGAGATCGCCACGTCATAGGGATTGGTGGTTTGCGACAGGCTGCCCTGTTCGGTGATGCGGTAGACCGAGCCGGCATTGACCCCGAGGCCGACCTGCACCCCGGTGGGCACGATCGTGCCGGCGTCGGAGGAGGCCGCGCCGGGCTGGCGCTGGGTCTGGTACAGCAAATCCTGAAACTCGGCCCGTTGGCGTTTGAAGGCCGTGGTGTTCATGTTCGCCAGATTGTGGGCGATCACCTCGACGGCCAGCTGCTGGGCTTCCATCCCGGTGGCGGCGGTGGACAGGGCGCGCATGATGCAGTCTCCAGCTTAAGTGAAATTACGGCCGGCCAAGGCGTTCGATCGCCTTGCGGCTCAGTTCATCGGCGTCGCGGATCATGCCGGACACCGCCTGATACGCGCGGCTGACCTCCATCATCCGGGTCATTTCAAGGATGGCGCGGACGTTCGAGCCCTCGCTGAAGCCCTGGCGCACCACGGGGCGCTCATTCAGGCGTTCGGCGTCATCGGGCGCGGAAAACCGGTTATCGCCGATCTTGGACAAGAGGCCCGGCGCTTCGAACACCGCCAGCGCCAGGCGTGCGCCCGGATTGCCGTTCTGGGTCACCACGCCGTCGCCGCTGAACTCCACAGGGCCCGTATTGGGGTCCAGCACGACCGGCGCGCCGCCCTCATCGAGCACGCGCGCGCCGTCAGAGGCGGTAAGCTCGCCCTGTGCATTGAGGGTGAAGCGGCCATCGCGGGTGAAGCGCTCGCCGGCGTCAGTCTCCAGAACGAAAAAGCCCGGCCCGTCGAGGGCCAGGTCCAGCGGACGCCCGGTGGGCGTGAGCACGCCTTGTGTGAAATCTCGCGCCATCGCCCACTCGCCGACAAACTGGACCTGGGGCGGTCCGTCCTCGTGGCGCGCGCGGCGGGTCTCGCGGGACTCAAGCATGACGCGTTCGGCCTTGAACCCGTCCGTGTTGATGTTCGCGATATTGTTGGCGGTGATGTCCATCTCGCGGCGCAGCGTGAGCTGGCGCGACAGGCCGATGAGCATCGCATTATCCATGGGGCGCCTCTCCTTCTGGCGTTGAGCCCCAGCCGCAGGGTTCTTGGCGGCCGTTCCTGTTCGCTGGCGCAAGCCTTGTGCCATAGTTAATGCGTTGATTTTGTTGGGCTCGCCCCGATTCTTCCGGGGGCAGATGGTGCAGGCTTGCCGCTCAGCTGCGTCCAACGCGGCAATTACTGCCGGGTGAAAGCGGTTTACCAACGAATCGTTAACCGCAGCGGCGGTTAATGCCGATGGATCGCATTAAAATGCGCGATGGGAGCGGGCTATGGCCGAGGAACCGGAAAAAGACGACGAGGCTGAAGGCGCTGACGGCGCAGACGCCGAAGCGGGCAAGGCCAAGCCTGACATCAAGAAGCTGGCCCTGTTTATCGGTCTGCCGGCGGTGATCCTTATTCTGGCCGGCGTCGCGGGCGCCTTGCTGCTGCTGGGCGGCGAACCGGACGAGGAGGCTGCGGAGATGGCCGAAGCCGCCGAGGCCGAGCCGCAGGCCTATCTGGACCGCATCTCGACCGCGTCACCGCTGGATACCCCGATCACCGTTTCGCTGGTGGGAACCGGGCGGCGCACCACCATCATCGTGTCCTTCCGGGTGGCTTTCCAGGACAGCCGCGTCGCCGAGCGCCTGGCTGATCCCATGCGCCGTGAGGCGCTGAGGGACAGCTATCTGGAATTCCTGCGCACGCTGCGCCCTGAAGACCTGGACGGGTCCATGGGGCATTTCCGCTTCAAGGCGGAGCTTGTGCGTCGCACGAACCTGATCATCGCCCCGCTCGAAGTGGATGATGTCCTGTTCGACGAATTCATGATGCAATAGCGGGGACCGGGCTGTGAGCGACGTCGATCAGGATGCCATGGCCGCCGAGTGGGAGGCGCTTGCAGCGGAAGAAGAGCTGGAGGCGGACGCGGCTTCAGGCGCGTCTGATGACGGGTCTGAAGACGGCGACGCGCTGGCGTCTGAATGGGAGGCGATGGTCGGGGACGAAGGCCAGACCTCTCTGCCAACCCAAAGCGGCCAGAGCCAGGAACGCATCCTCAACCAGGACGAGATCGACTCCCTGCTCGGCTTCTCGGTCTCCGATGATGAGAGCAATGAGCGCTCGGGCATTCGCGCCATCATCAATTCGGCGCTGGTGTCCTACGAGCGCCTGCCCATGCTGGAGATCGTCTTTGACCGCCTGGTGCGGCTGATGACGACGAGCCTGCGCAATTTCACCTCCGATAATGTGGAGGTGAGCCTGGATAATATCTCCTCCATCCGGTTCGGCGATTATCTCAACTCCATTCCGCTGCCCGCGATCCTGGCGGTGTTCCGGGCGCGCCAGCTGGACAATTTCGGCCTGCTGACGGTCGATTCCAACCTGATCTACTCCATCGTGGACGTGCTCCTTGGCGGACGGCGAGGCACCTCGGCCATGCGGGTGGAGGGCCGTCCTTACACCACCATCGAGCGCACGCTGGTCCAGCGCATGATCGAGGTGGTGCTCAATGATGCGCGCGCGGCTTTCGCGCCGTTGACCGAAGTGGATTTCGATCTCGACCGGGTCGAGACCAATCCGCGCTTCGCGGCCATCGCCCGCCCGGCCAACGCCGCGATCCTGGTCAAGCTGCGCATCGACATGGAAGACCGCGGCGGGCGCATCGAGATGCTGTTGCCCTACGCCACGCTGGAGCCGATCCGCAAAATGCTGCTCCAGCAGTTCATGGGCGAGAAGTTCGGGCGCGACAATATCTGGGAAAGCCACCTGGCCACCGAGTTGTGGTCGACCAAGGTGGAGGTCGCCGCCGTGCTGGACGAGATGCAAAAGCCGCTCGGCGAGGTGATGGAGCTCAAGGTGGGCGACACGCTGATGCTCGACACCGGACCGGACGGCGCCATCGAGCTGCGCTGCGGGCCGATCCGGCTGACCCACGGGCGGATGGGCCGCATCGGCCACAATATCGGGGTCCGGCTGGACTCGCCGCTGTCCGCCGCCGCACGCAAATCCATCATGGGGTTCACATGACGCTCGCCGCGCTCGCTTTTGAAGGTCTCATCTGCATCCTGCTGGCCGCCGCCGCCTTGATGTGCTGGCGCGTCGACCGGCGCCTGCGCGCCCTGCGCGACGGGCAGGACGGGCTGAAAGAGACCATCGCCGGCCTCAATGACGCCGTGGACCGGGCGCGCGCCAGCCTGGCGGCGCTGGACCGGGCGGCGCGCGAGCAGGGCGCCGGGCTGAAGAGCGAGGTGGAGCAGGCGCGCCGCCTGGCCGACGAATTGCGCCTTCTGGGCGCCGGGGCGGAAACCCAGGCCGCGCGTCTGGCCGAGCGGCCCCAGCGGCCGTCCGCCCCGCGCCCGGCCCAGCCGGCTGAAGCGGACACCGCGCGCCGGCGCCTCGAAACGCTCAAGGCCATGAGGTGAGCGTGATGAACCCGCGTCCGCTGCTTTTGCTGTCCGTGCTGCTGGGAGGGCTCCTGACGCTCAAGGCGCTGTCGCTCGCCGACGGCGCGCTGGACTGGCTGTCCGGCGCGGCCCATGCGGTTGAGGACAATGCGGCGCGCGCTGAACCGCGCGGCGACGCCGTCCCCGCGCCAGCGCCATCCGTGCCTGCGCCTGCTGCGCGCCCGGAGCAGGAGACGGCGCCGATCACCCTGCCCTCGCAGTCCGAGCTGGAGCTGCAGGGGCGTGTGGCCGAGCGCCTGCGCGCGCTTGACCGCCGCGAGGCGGAGCTCGACACACGCGAGCAACTGATAACCGTCGCCGAGCGCCGTATGGACGAGCGCGAGGAGCGGCTGATTGCTTTGCGCGACGATATCCACGCCCTGGTCGGCCAGCTGGACGCCCAGCGCGAGGCGCAAATGAACGCCAGCGTGCGCGTTTACGCCACCATGGAGCCGGAGGCGGCCGCGCCGGTGCTGCAGACGCTGATGGCCACCGATCCCGAGACCCTGCTGCTGATCGCCGGCCAGCTTCAGGAATCCAATACGCGCCGCTTCTCCCAGATCATGGAAAGCGCCGATCCGCGCTTCGCTGCGGAGCTGACGGTGATGCTGGCGGCGCGGGCCAATCCGCCGCAGACCCGCGCTGAACTGGAGGCGCGCCGTGTGGCGGCGGCGGAATGAAGTGCGCGCCATCGCGGCGGCGGGGCTCGCCCTGCTGGCCAGCGGCGCGCTGTGGGCGCAGACGCCCGCCAGCGTGACAGTGGAGCGCGCCGGTCCGGTGGCGCGCGTGCTCATCACCCTGCCCGAGGAATCGGGCGGCGCCCTGACGGCCCGGGCCGAGATTGCGGCCGGCGCGGTGCTG
>JAIUMW010000019.1 GCA_022565365.1 Oceanicaulis sp. | reverse complement strand
TCCTGGGTCAGCAGCGCGCCTTCGAGCTCGCCGCCGGGAATAGAGATGTGGTGATACACAAACAGGCGCGGCAGATAGTGCATGCCCGCCATCCAGAAAATCACCGCCGCGATATGCAGGCCCTTGATGATTTCATAGGCGCCGCCGCCAGGCGCGAGAAAATCAATCATGCCGCCGCCTCCTCTTGCCCCATCCCGGCCTCGCGGCAGGGGCAGCGTCCGAACTGGCCCGGGCAGATCACCTGACCGCCCGGGGGTTTGAGCCCGTTGGGCCCGTCCAGCGCCGAGACCGCAAGCCCCGCCAGCGCCCGAATGAAATCGGGATGATCGCCCAGCGCCGGCACGCGATCATAGCCTTTTGCGCCAAACTCTTCAGCCAGTTCGGCATATTCCTCGTCGAGCTCCACCAGCGTCTCGATATGCTCGGAGACAAAGGCGATGGGCGACAGGAGGATGTGGCGTTCATCCTTGCAGGCGCGCTCAATGGCCTCTTCGGGGGACGGGCCGATCCATTCCAGCGGACCCACACGCGACTGATAGCAGATCTCGTGATCGCTCAGCCCCTTGGGCAGGCGCGCCGCCACGGCCGCTGCCGTCTGCTCCACCTGCCACTGATAGCTGTCGCCGCGCTTCACCACGATTTCCGGCAGGCCATGAGCGGAGAACAGCACGCGGGCATTCTCCGGAGACCCCGCCTTGCGCCAGCTCTCCTCGATCAATTTGGCGTGGGCGGCGATGAAATCGGTGTCTTCAGGATAGCAGCACACGACTCTCGCTTCCGGCCCGCCGGCATCGCGCCAGGCCTTGAGCGAGGAGGCGGTGGTGGTTGTGGAGAACTGGGGATAGAGCGGCAGGATCACGGTCTCGTCGGGCTGGAAGGCGGCCACTTCCTTCACAGCATCCTTCACGAAGGGCCGCCAGTAGCGCATGGCGAGGATGACTTTCACCTCATCGCCCGGCCGGGCTGCGCTCAGCGCTGCAGACAGCGCGTCGGCCTGCTTGCGGGTTTCGGGCACGAGCGGCGAGCCGCCGCCCATCTTGGCGTAATTTTCCTTGGCCGATGGCGCGCGCGTGGTGGAGATGAACCAGGCCAGAGGCTCACGAATGAAGCCCGGCGCGCCGATAATGGCGGGGTCGCGGAACAGGTTGCGCAAAAACGGGCGCACGTCATCAGGCCCGTCCGGACCGCCCAGATTGAACAGCACCACTGCAATGCGCCGGGTCATGGTCGTCCTTTTGCGGCTTGTTATCCCTGCCGCAGACGCGCCATGAGGCGAGTCACGTTGTCTGGCGGGGTCTCGAGATTGATGCCGTGTCCGAGGTTGAACACATAGGGCCGGCCCGCCCATGCGGAAAGCAGGCGATCAACTTCCCTGTCCAGCGCCGCGCCGCCGGCATGCAGCACCGCCGGGTCAAGCTGGCCCTGAATTGGCAGGGTTTTGGGCAAGGCTGACGCCGCCCACTGCGTATCCATGCCATGATCGAGCGCCAGCGCGGTGACGCCGGTTTGCGCCGCGTAGCGCACCGCCTGGGGCCCGGCGCCGCGCGGGAAACCGATCACCGGCGCGGTGATGCCCTGCGCGCGCAAACCGTCGACAATGCGCTTGGTGGGGCGGATCACCACCCGGTCAAACAGGGGATCGGGCAAGCTGTCGGCCCATGAATCAAAGAGCTTGACCACATCGGCGCCCGCCTTCACCTGGTCGGCGAGATAGCTGATGGTGGCGTCGGCCAGCAAATCCATCAGGGCGTCAAACCCGGCCGGATCATTCCAGGCCATGGCGCGCGCCTTGAAGCGGTCTTTCGAGCCGCCGCCCTCGATCATGTAGGTGGCCACCGTCCACGGTGAACCGGCAAAGCCGATCAGCGTGGTTTCCGCCGGCAGGGCTGCACGCAGCCGCGTCAGCGTGTCGCACACCGGTGACAGCACATCGCGCGCCCGCTCCTGTGACAGGCGGCCCAGATCGCTGAGCGTGATCGGGTCCAGCTTGGGACCCTCGCCCGCTTCAAACCAGACTTTCTGACCCAGCCCATAGGGCAGGAGCAGAATGTCGGCGAACACGATCGCCGCATCAAACCCGTAGCGCCGGATCGGCTGCATGGTCACTTCGCAAGCCGCTTCCGGGTTGAGGCAAAAGGCGATGAAATCAGGCTGCTGGGCGCGCACCGCACGGTATTCAGGCAGGTAGCGGCCCGCCTGGCGCATCAGCCACACCGGCGGGCGGGCGAGCGTCTGGCCGGAAAGCACCTGGAGGAGGGGTTTGTCGGTCATGGCGGTCATCACTGTCCTGAAAGAGCGGGGCATGAGCCGGTCGCCACAGGCTGGGCCCACAGGTGGGGACCTCTCCTTATCTTTATTTCCTGAAAGAATTAATGCGGGGGTTCAGTAGTATGGGTGGGCGCCAGTGTGGACAAAGGGGTTTGTCGACACTGGCGCCCAGGGTCCACAGGGTGTGGGAACCGGGTTTCCACGCCGGCGCGCAGCACGGATGGTGCGGGCGTTAACCTTGCATTAACCAGAATTGACGAGACGTTAACGGGCCCGCTGGGGTCCTCTTGGTGCGCCGGCTGTGTCCGCTGGTGTCATCCGTATCCACACAGGATCCGTATCAACAGGAAATACGTGCATTTGCGGCCTGGTCCGGGCGCCGCCGCGCGAGGATGTGGAGGCTTTGGCCGGCGTAGGCTGCGTCTGTGCACAAGGTCCCGGTTATGCACGGCGCGGGCGCGGTGATGTTCACAGGCGCGCGGGGCTGGTTTAACGATGGGGTTCGCGCCGGCTTGGCGGGTTTGAGAGACGGAACGCGCGCATGACGACATCCGGCCTGGTGCAGTCTGAAGCCGACGGGCTCCATTTCCACGTCCATATGGTGTCGGATTCCACCGGCGAAACGCTTATGGCGGTGATGCGCGCGTCGGTGGCCCAGTTTCCCGCCGTCCACCCGATCGAGCATTTGTTCGCGCTGGTCCGCTCGCCGCGCCAGATGGACCGGGTCCTGGATCATATCGAGGCCCATCCCGGCGTGGTGATGTTCACCCTGGTCAATCAGGATTTGCGCCGCACGCTGGAAGATCGCTGCGCCGATCTGCGGGTGCCGGCGGTGGCGGTGCTGGATCCCATCGAGGCGACGCTGTCAGGTTTGCTCGGCGCGCCGGCCCAGGGCAAGGCCGGCGCCCAGCGCGTGCTGGACGCCGATTATTACCGGCGCATCGAGGCGATGAATTACTGCATGGCCCACGATGACGGTCAGGGCGAGGATCTGGCCAGTGCGGATGTCATTCTTCTGGGCATCAGCCGCACCTCGAAAACCCCCACCAGCGTGTATCTGGGCAATCGCGGCATCCGCACCGCCAATATCCCGCTTGTCCCGGGCGCCGCCTTGCCTGAAGGGCTGGAGCTGCTGAAAAAGCCGCTGATTGTCGGACTGACCGCCAGCCCGGAGCGGATCATCCAGATCCGGCGCAACCGTCTGGTCAATCTCGGCGAGGAAGCGCCCACCAGCTATGTCGACGCCGATACGGTGAAGGACGAGCTGATCCATGCCCGCCGCCTGTTCGCGCGCCATGACTGGCCGTCCATCGACGTGACCCGGCGCTCCATCGAGGAGACGGCGGCCAAGGTGATTAATCTGCTCACCGAACACCGTGCGGCGCTGAAATCATGACACTGGTTCTAGCGTCCGGTTCGGCCTCGCGCCGTGCGATTCTGGCCGGCGCCGGCGTGGCGTTCGAGGTAGACCCGGCAGGGGTGGACGAGGCGGCGATCAAGCGCGTTTTCAAAGGCGAGGCCCCGGCGCTGGCTCAGGCGCTGGCTGACGCCAAGGCGCTGGCGGTGTCCGGCCGCCGTGACGGGCTGGTGCTGGGCGCCGATCAGGTGCTGGAGTTTGACGGCGAGGCCTATGACAAGGCGCCTGACGACAAGACCGCCATCAACCGCCTGCGCGCCTGGCGCGGCGAGACCCATTATCTGCGCGGCGGCCTGACGGCGGCGCGCGGCGGCGAAATCATCTGGCGCTATCGCAGCAGCTGCGCCCTGCGCATCCGCCCTGTCTCCGACGCGTTTCTGGAGCGCTATCGCCGCGAAGCCGGCGCGTTCCTCACCAGCACGGTGGGCGGCTATGCCTTCGAGGGTCTGGGCGCTCAGCTGTTCGACAGCGTCGAGGGTGATTATTTCGCCGTGCTGGGCCTGCCGCTCTTGCCGCTCCTTGAGTTCCTGCGCCAGCAGGGCGTGCTGGAGACATGAGCGCGCCTGTTCCTATTGCGGGGGTTTGCGGCTGGCCGGTGGCCCATTCGCTGTCGCCGCTGATGATGAGCACATGGCTTGAAGAAACCGGGCTACCCGGATGCTATGTCCATGTCCCGGCGCGCCCGGAGGACTTCACAGACTGTGTGCGCGCCCGCCGGGATGAGGGGTTTGCCGGGCTCAATGTCACCGTGCCGCACAAGCAGGCGGCGCTGGCGCTCAGCGATGAAGCGAGCGAACGGGCCGGCGCGGTGGGCGCCGCCAATCTGCTGGTGTTCCGGGACGGGGGTATCCACGCGGACAATACCGATATCGCCGGGCTCGACGCGGCGCTGACGCTGGATGATGGCGCCGGGCCTGCTGTGCTGATCGGCGCGGGCGGGGCGGCCCGGGCGGCGATGTGGCGGCTGGCGCAGCACGATCGCGAGATCCGCATCGTCAACCGCACGCGCGCTAATGCTGAGGCGCTGGCCGGCGGATTCGGGGTGAGCGCGGCGATTTATGAGGCGGCCGATAAGGCTGCGATGTCCGGCGCGCGCCTGATCATCAATGCCAGCGTGCTGGGCATGAAAGGCCAACCGCCGCTGGACGCGGCGCTGGAAGCGGCGGCGCCGGACGCGCTGGTCTTTGATATGGTCTATGCGCCCCTGCGCACGGCGCTGCTGCAAAAGGCCGCTGCGCTGGGCCTGCGTACATCGGACGGGCTCGCCATGCTGATCGGGCAGGCCCGGCCCGCCTTTGAAGCCTTTTTCGGCGCGCCTGCGCCGTCCGGCGACGGGGTGCGAGCCGTGCTCGAAGCCGAGCTGGAGGCGCGGTCATGATCGTGATCGGCCTCACCGGCTCCATCGGCATGGGCAAGAGCACCACGGCGCGCCTGTTCGCTGAAGAAGGCGCCGCTGTATTCGACGCCGATGCAGCCGTTGCAAAACTCTACGCCCCCGGCGGCGCGGGGACGCTGGCGGTGGCGGAGGCCTTTCCAGGCTGCGCGGACCCCAGGACCGGCGTCGACCGGGCCGCATTGTCGGCCGCCGTGCAGGCTGATCCGTCGGGGTTTGCCCGGCTGGAGGCGATCGTGCACCCGCTAGTGGAGGCCGAGCGGCAGGCTTTCTTCGCCGCCGCGCGGGCCGATGGCCGGGCCCTCGCCGTGCTGGATGTGCCGTTATTGTTCGAAACCGGCCAGCATGAGCGGGTTGATGCGATTGTCGTCGTCAGCGCGCCAGAAGATGTGCAGCGCGAGCGGGTTCTGGCGCGTGACGGGATGAATGAGGCCAAGCTCGACGCCATACTGGACCGCCAGACCCCTGATTCGCACAAACGGGCGCGCGCCCATTATGTGATCGACACCAGCCAGGGGATCGAGGCGGCCCGCACCCAGGTGCGCGCCGTCATCACGGCGCTGACAGGAGACGGGGCATGACCGGACGCCAGGTGATTTTCGATACCGAGACCACGGGTCTGCATCATGACCAGGGCCACCGCATCACCGAGATTGGCTGTGTGGAGCTGATCGACCTGGCGCCCACGGGCCGCGATTTGCGCCTTCTGGTGAACCCCGAGCGCGAGATTGACGCCGAGGCCGAGGCGATCACAGGCCTGACCACGGCCATGCTGCGCGACAAGCCGAAATTCGCCGCTATCGCCGATCAGGTGCTGGCGTTTTTCGCCGACAGCCCCATCGTCGCTCACAACGCCAGCTTCGACATGGGCTTCATCAATATGGAGCTGCGCCGCTGCGGGCGCGAGCCGCTGCCTGCGGCGCGCTTTCTCGACAGCGCGGCCATGGCGCGCGAGAAATTCCCCGGCTCCCCGGCCAGCCTCGATGCGCTGTGCAAGCGCTTCAACATCTCTCTCGACAACCGCACCAAGCACGGCGCGCTGATCGATTCCTATCTGCTGGCGGAAGTCTGGCTGGAGCTCCATGGCGGGCGCGAGCAGGCGCTGGGCCTTCTGGGCGAGGCGCGCGCGGGCGGCGTCGTGGCGTTTGCGCCGCGCCCGCCGCGCCCGCAGGCGCTGGCCCCGCGTATCAGCGAGGCGGAAGCGCAGGCCCATGCCCGCTTCGTGTCGGAGCTGAAAGACCCGGTGTGGAGCCGGGTCGCCGCCGCGAGCAAGTCTTGAAAAATTAAGTGCGTTCAGGGATTTGACCGGTGCGGCGGGCCTCATTGAGCCGGCCGCGCAGGACCAGAAGATCGAGATTTTCAGGGTCCGACGCCAGCGCCTGATCGAGGTCGGCGGCGGCGGCGTCAAACTCGCCCATTTCCAGCCGTGCGGCGGCGCGCACGCCCAGCGCGCCGGGTTCGCCGGGATTAAGTTCAAGCGCGGTATCCGCGGCCGCGACGGCGCCAGAGAGGTCACCGGCGGCATAGGCGGCGTCAGCCAGGCCCTTGGCGAGGCCGGCGTCACCGGGCGCAAAATCCAGCCCGCGGGCAAAGGCCTGGGCGGCTTCATCAAACTGGCGCGCGCGGATGAAACCGTCGGCGGCCTGGCCAAACAGGATGGCGCGGCTCATATCGCTGGCCGCTGTGGCGCCTTCAGCGGTGGCGCGCAGGCGGGTGGCCCCGGTGGATGACCAGCCCTCGGCGATCTGGGCGAGGCCGGCGCAGTGCTCGGCGGCCCAGCCCCCGCCCTGGGCGCGCCAGATCATGGCGTCTTCATATGCCCCGGCGGCGTCCGCCGAGACCCGGTCCAGGCAGGCGCGATAGCGCTCATCATCGGTCTGGGACAGGGCTGCCGACGGGAGCGCGCCCGCAATCAGGGCGGCGAGGACGATGTGTCGCGTGGCGCGGCTCATGGCGGGCTTCCCTCCAACTGGTCTGTCTTCTAAGGCTAACGCCTAAACACAGGAGGCGTCCATGACACAGGCCCGCTCGTGTCTGCTCATCGGCTACGGGTATGTCGCGCGCGCCACAGCGCGGCGGCTGATGGAGGATGGCTGGAGCGTGTCTGCAACCGCGCGGTCCGATAAGGCTGCCGCCGGGGTGGACGCCGCCGGTGTGACGGTCGTACGCGCAGATCCGGCCACGCCGCCGGGCCGGGCGGCGCTGCGGGCGGCGGTGGAGGCTCACGACGCGGCCATATCCAGCGCGCCGCCGGGCCGGGAGGGTGATCCTGTCCTGCCCGCGCTCGAAGGCCTGGCGCCGGGCCGGACCTGGCTTGGCTATCTGTCCACTACCGGGGTGTATGGCGACCGCCAGGGCGGCTGGGCGTTCGAGTGGGAGACGCCCACGCCCGGCGAAGCGCGCTCGGTTGGCCGCGCCGTCGCCGAGACGGGCTGGCAGGCGCTCGGCGCGCGGATATTCCGGCTCGGCGGGATTTATGGTCCCGGGCGCAGCGCGCTGGACCGGGTGCGCGCTGGCGAACAGTCCGTGTGGGTGAAGCCGGGTCAGGTGTTCGGGCGGATCCATGTGGACGACATCGCCGCAGCCCTGATCGCGGCGCTCCATCGGCCGGACGCGCAGGGCGTATTCAATCTGGTGGACGACTGGCCGTCGAGTCAGGCGGAGGTCGCGCAGGGGGCGGCGGCACTGCTAAACGAACGTCCGTTAGAGGAACGTACGTTCGAGCCTGACGCGGTGAGCCCGATGCTGGCCAGCTTTTATCGCGAGTGCCGACGGGTGTCGAACGTTCGTGCGAAGTCGATTCTGGGTTGGCGACTGGCGCATCCAGACTGGAAGTCCGGCCTGGAGGCGATTTTGGAGGCTGAAAAGAAGCAGTAAAAACAGCGGGTTAGTGGAGCCGGTAGTGAAAATCGCGGTTTTCAGCGCCTGAAGCCTACACCAGTACGGCCAGTCATATTTCAGCGCCTCTGAGCGCCGCAACCTGGGGCCTCAATAGGCGCCAGAACTCACGCTGGCGGTGAGCCGGCGGCAGACTTCGTCCAGCTGCTCCAGAGTGGAGAACTGAATCTGCACCGCGCCGCGCTCGCCGGTGTGGCGGATCTCCACGGTCAGACCGAGTTGTTCCGACAGGTCGGCTTCCAGGGCGCGGGTGTCGGGATCCTTGTCCATGGATTTGCGCTCGGGGGCGCGGGGCGCCGGCGCAGACTTGCCGCCCGCCTCGCGGGCCAGCTGCTCGGCCGCGCGCACGGACAGACCCCCCTCGACAATGCGCCGGGCGAGGCCCACAGGGTCCTCACTCGCCGCGACGGCGCGGGCATGACCGGCGGTCAGGGCGCCCGATTGCAACAGATCAAGCACCGGGCCGGGTAGCGCCAGAAGGCGCAGCATGTTGGCCACATGGGCGCGGGACTTGCCGATGGCGCGGGCCACGTCCTCCTGGGTATGACCGAAGCGCTCCACCAGCTGGCGCAGCGCCTGAGCTTCTTCCACAGGATTAAGGTCGGCGCGCTGGACGTTCTCGACAATGGCGATTTCCAGCGTTTCGCGGTCAGTGAGCTCGCGGATCACGACCGGCACTTCGTGCAGGCCCGCGCGCTGGGCGGCCCGCCAGCGGCGTTCACCCGCCACGATCTGGTAGCGCCCCTCATCCCCCGGCATGGGCCGGACCAGCAGGGGCTGGAGCAGGCCCTGACCGGCAATACTGCCGGCGAGAGCCTCAAGCTCGGCCTCGTCAAACTGCTTGCGCGGCTGGTCCGGATTGGGGCTCAGAAGGGCGATGGGCAGGGTGCGCGGCGTGGTTCCGCCGGTGCGTGTCGTCTCCGCCTCGTCAGCGCGCAGGGCGTCTGCCTCCTCGCCCTCGCCCAAAAGGGCCGAGAGCCCGCGGCCGAGGCCGCGATTGCGCGGGCGATCAT
Source organism: Oceanicaulis sp. (assembly GCA_022565365.1). Taxonomy (GTDB): domain Bacteria; phylum Pseudomonadota; class Alphaproteobacteria; order Caulobacterales; family Maricaulaceae; genus Oceanicaulis. The sequence goes on along the minus strand of JAIUMW010000019.1, from coordinate 12,539 downwards.
CCGCGCCGCTCATGCCGGAGCCATCTGGTCTGCGGCGCGGCGCTCCTGACGCACCACTTCGCGCGCCAGGCCCAGATAGGCCTGCGACCCCGAGCAGGCGAGATCATACAAAAGCACCGGCTTGCCGAAGCTCGGCGCCTCGGAGACGCGCACATTGCGCGGTATGACCGTGTCATACACCTTGTCGCCAAAATGGGCGCGCACATCGGCGGCCACCTGGGCGGAGAGGTTATTGCGCCTGTCATACATTGTCAGCACAACACCTTGAATTTCAAGGTCTTTATTAAGGTTGCCCCGGACCAGCTCAATGGTTCGCATGAGCTGGGTCAGACCTTCCAGGGCGAAGAACTCGCATTGCAGCGGCACGAGGACGGAATCGGCCGCCGTCATGGCGTTGACGGTGAGGAGATTGAGCGAGGGCGGACAATCGATCAGCACGTAATGGCAGGTCTCCCCGCGCGCGCTCAGCGTCCGGCGGAAGCGGTCGATGGCGTGGCGCAGGCGGTAGGACCGGCGCGGCGCGCTGGCGAGCTCCAGCTCCGCGCCGGACAGATCGGCGTCCGACGGGATCAGGGACAGGCCCGGCACGCTGGTCTGGACCAGCGCCTCATCCATGGGGCGCTCGGACACGAGGACGTCATAGGAGGTGGCCTTGCGCTGGGCGCGCGCCACACCAAGCCCGGTAGAGGCATTGCCCTGGGGGTCAAGGTCGAGGACGACCACGCGCTGGCCGATTGCCGCAAGGGCGGTGGCCAGATTGATCGCCGTGGTGGTCTTGCCTACGCCCCCCTTCTGGTTGGCGATGGCGATGACTTTCGGCGGCGCGGCGCGGTCTGAGGACATGGGGCTAACTCCCTGATGGACAGGATGGCGGCATCGCGGGAGGTCCGGCTGGGTATGACCTCAAGATCAAACGTCCAGCTTTTCCGCGCCCGGGTCAATTCCTCGCGGTACTTTGCACCCTTGGGCAGGAGCGCGCGCGCCCCCTTTTCCACAAAAGGATGCACATAGCCCAGCAAAGTCTCCAGCGGCGCCATGGCCCGCGCCGTCACGACGTCCACCACCGGAACTTCATCCAAAGCTTCAACCCGCACCGGCAGGACGGTGACCGGCGCCCCTGTTGAGGCGGCGACGGCTTTGAGGAATTGCGCTTTCTTCTGCACCGATTCCACCAGAGTCACATGACCGCCCGGCAATCCCGACTGCATCAGCCCATAGGCGATGGCGAGACCCGGAAACCCGGCCCCGGCGCCCAGATCGGCCCAGCGGACGGCCTGCGGCGCCAGCTGATAGATCTGCCAGGAATCCAGCGCGTGGCGGAACCAGAAATCCTCCAGCGTCGAGCGGCCCACCAGATTGGTGTGGGCGTTGGTCTCCGCCAGCAGATCACGCCAGCGCTCGAACCGGGCGATTGTTTCACGTGAAACACCGGTTTCGGCCTGAAAGGCGGCGGCGTCGAAAATCTCCGTCATGGCTCAGGCCGAGCGCCGGTCGGCGCGCTTGAGATGGGCGAGCAACGCTGTGAGCGCGCCGGGGGTCACGCCCTCGATCCGCGCCGCCTGGCCCAGCGTGGCGGGTGAGGCGGCAATGAGTTTCTCGCGCACCTCGTTGGAGAGCCCGCCCACGCCCGCATAGTCAAAACCAGCCGGAATGCGCACGCCTTCATCCCGGCGGAAGGCGAGAATGTCGGCCTCCTGCCGGTCGAGATAGCCGTGATAGACCGCGTCGATCTCGATCTGCTCGGCGATGGGGGCGGGCATGTCTCCCAGCTGCGGCCAGACCTGAACTACATCGCCCCAGTTGATGGACGGATAGGACAGCAGCTCCAGCAAATCCCGGCGCTTGCCGTCCTGATTGACCTTCAGGCCGGCGCGGGCCGCCTCGGCGGGCGTCAGGCTCAGCTCGCGGGCCAAGGCGCGGGCGCTGGCCAGCGCCTCGGACCGGGCGCGCCAGGATGTTTCACGTGAAACACTCGCCGCGCCCAGCGCGATCGCCTTGTCCGTCAGGCGCTGGTCGGCGTTGTCGGCGCGCAGGGTCAGCCGGTACTCGGCGCGCGAGGTGAACATGCGATAGGGCTCGGTCACGCCGCGCGTGATCAGATCATCGATCATCACGCCGATATAGGCCTGCGACCGGTCCAGGATGAAGGGGGCGCTATCCGACGCGGCGAGCGCCGCATTGAAACCCGCCATCAGCCCCTGCGCCGCCGCTTCCTCATAGCCCGTCGTGCCATTGATCTGGCCAGCCAGCCACAGGCGCGGCATGCGGCGCACTTCCAGCGTGGCCGACAGCTCGCGCGGGTCCACATAATCATACTCGATGGCGTAGGCGTAGCGGCGCACCTCCGCCTGCTCCAGCCCCGGTATCGTCTTCAGAAAGGCGTCCTGAACGTCCGCGGGCAGGGAGGTGGAGATGCCGTTGGGATAGACGGTGTCGTCGTCCAGCCCCTCCGGCTCCAGGAAGATCTGGTGGCCGGTGCGGTCAGCAAAGCGCACCACCTTGTCCTCGATGGACGGGCAATAGCGCGGCCCCCGCCCCGCAATCGCGCCGCCATACACCGCCGAGTGCTGCAGATTGGCCGCGATGATGGCGTGGGTGGCCTCAGTCGTGCGGGTGATGCCGCAGGCGATCTGCGGCACGGTGATCTTGTCGGTCAGGAAGGAGAAGGGGACCGGATCCGCATCCGCCGCCTGCATATCCAGCGAGGCCCAGTCGATGGTGCGGCCGTCGAGGCGCGCCGGCGTGCCGGTTTTCAGCCGCCCCATGCGCAGGCCCAGACCATAAAGCCGCTCTGACAGGCCGATAGCCGGCGCCTCGCCGTCGCGGCCCGCCGGAATGCGTTCGGCGCCGCGATGGATCACGCCATTGAGGAAGGTGCCGGTGGTGAGCACCACCGCGCCGGCGCGCCATTCGCGGCCCTGCGCGTCGATCACCCCGGCGCATGCGCCGTCCTCGACGATCAGATCCTCCACCGCCGCTTCCACGATGGTGAGGTTGGCGGTCTCTTTAAGCGCCGCCTGCATGGCTTCGCGATAGAGCTTGCGGTCGGACTGGGTGCGCGGCCCCCGCACGGCGGGGCCCTTGGAGCGGTTGAGCATGCGGAACTGGATGCCTGATGCGTCCGCCACCCGGCCCATCAGTCCGTCCAGCGCGTCCACCTCACGCACCAGATGACCCTTGCCGAGCCCGCCAATGGCCGGATTGCAGCTCATCTCGCCAATGGTGGCGGCCTTGTGGGTGAGCAGGAGCGTCGCCGCGCCCAGACGCGCCGATGCGCTGGCGGCCTCGCACCCGGCATGGCCGCCTCCGATGACGATGACATCCCAGGCGCGCGCCGGGGCGGGGTTGAGGTCGAGGGTCATGGATAAAGGTCCGGTTCGCCAGTCCGGGCGCGTCTGTGGTCAGCGCGCCCGCCAGTGCCGCTCACATAGGCGATGATCGCGGCGGAGTCGAGGCGCCGGGCCCGGCTTGCTTGTAAATCCCGGCCCTATTTGCCGATGCAGAACTGGCTGAAAACCCGGTCCAGCACATCCTCCACATCCACCCGTCCGGTCAGGCTTTCCAGTGCCCGCAGCGCCAGATGCACATCGGCAGAGGCTAGCTCCGGCCCGCGCGCGAGGCTGGCGCGGGCGCTGCGCAAATGATCCAGCGCCCGGCTCACCCCCTCGCGATGCCGGGCGCGGGACAGGGCGGGGGCCTCGCGATGGCCCAGCCGGGCCTGCACCTCACGCTCCAGCCAGGCTTCCAGCCCGGTCAGTCCGTCTCCGGACGTGGCGGACATGGCGAAGGCCGCCACGCCGTCCGGCGCGGCGAGCTGCGGCTTGGCGAGATCGGTCTTGTTGAGGGCCAGCGCATCCCCGGGCTTCAAATGCCCGGCGAGGGCGGCGAGGGATGTTTCACGTGAAACATCCACCACGCCAATGCGCAGATCGGCGTTCTCGGCGCGGGCCAGCGCCCGGCGCACGCCTTCGGCTTCCACCCGGTCCGCGGCCTCGCGCAGGCCCGCCGTGTCCGCCAGGATCACCGGGAAGCCGGCGAGGACGAGGCGCACCTCCACCACATCGCGCGTGGTACCCGGAATATCGGTGACGATGGCCGCATCGCGCCGCGCCAGTGCGTTCAGAAGCGAGGATTTGCCTGCATTGGGGGCGCCGATCAGGGCGATGGCGAAACCTTCGCGTACCCGCTCGCCGCGTCTCGCATCATCCAGATGGGTGGTGAGCGCCGCAATCAGGCCGTCCAGCGGCGCGGCGGCCGCGTCCGACAGGCTGTCGGGCACGTCATCCTCGTCGGGAAAATCGATCTCGCCTTCCAGCGCGGCGAGCACGCTGATCAGCTGTTCGCGCCAGCCCTCATAGAGCGTGCGCAGGGCGCCGGTCATCTGGGCGAGAGCCTGGGCGCGCTGGCCCTCGGTCTCCGCGTCGATGAGGTCGGCGAGGCCTTCCGCCTCGGTCAGGTCCAGCTTGCCATGCTCGAAGGCGCGCCGGGTGAAATCGCCGGGGCCTGCCGGGGAGAGGCCCAGCGTGAGGAGCGCCTCGGCCAGGGCCGCGATCACTGCGGGTCCGCCATGAATGTGCAGCTCGGCGCAATCCTCTCCGGTAAAGCTCGCCGGGCCCGGAAACCACAGCGCCAGACCCTGATCGATCTCGGCGCCGTCGCCCGCGCTCAGGCGGCGCAGCACGGCGCGGCGCGGCGCGGGGCGCGGCAGGCCGGTGAGGGCGTCCAGAGCCGGGCCAGCGCCGGGACCGCTCAGGCGCATCACCGCCACCCCGGCCCGGCCGGGCGCGCTGGCCAGGGCGAAGATGGTCTCGCTCATGGAGGGTTCAGCGCCCCGTCCCGCCGGCGGCCTTGCCCATCAAATCCATGAACTGTTTTTGCCATTCGCCACCGAATGTCATCCAGCCGCGCATCAGCGCTTCGGGCTCCAGCGCCTCCATATTGGCGCCCATGCGCTTGCTCATCTCCTCGACGAGTTGCTCATTGAGCGGCGTCACGTCAGGCAGGCCGAAAAAGGCGCGCGCCTCCTGCGGCGTGCAGTCGATTTCAACATTGACCTTCATGGGGGCCTCGCTTCACTGTCCGGGCTCCCAGCCCTACCATAGGCGCCGCAGCGCTCAAAGCGGCCTCAAAGCCATACGGGAGCACACCATGTCCGCAAAAGACATCACCATCACCGGCCCTGACGGCCAGTTCAGCGCCTACGCCGCCGGGTCCGGCCCGGCCATCGTGGTGCTGCAGGAGATTTTCGTCGTCAATCACGTGATGCGCGCGATCTGCGATGATCTGGCGGAGCAGGGCTGGCTGGCCATCTGTCCGGACCTGTTCTGGCGCATCGAACCGGGCATCCAGATCACCGACAAGACCGACGCGGAATGGAAGCAGGCCTTTGATCTATTTGGTAAATTTGACGTTGACGCGGGCCTGACAGACATCGCCGCCACGGTGGAGCACGCCCGGCGCGCCGGAACGGGGAAGGTCGGGGCGCTGGGCTACTGCCTGGGCGGGCAGCTGGCCTATCTCACCGCCTGCCGCACCGATGCTGATGCGGTGGTGGGGTATTACGGGGTGAATATCCAGGAGCGGCTGGACGAGGCGGAGAATATCACCCGCCCGCTCATGCTGCATGTGGCCGGGAAGGACGAGTTCGTGCCGGCGCAGGCCCAAGCGAAAATCCACGCGGCGCTGGACAATCATCCCCATGTCACGATCCATGACTATGCCGAGCGTGATCACGCCTTTGCCCGTGTGGGCGGGGCGCACTACCACGCGTCTGACGCCGACCTCGCCAATACCCGCACCCGCGCCTTCTTCCAGACCCATCTGAAATGAGCTCCATGACCCGATTGCTCGCCTGCGCCTTCAGCCTGCCCGTCCTCGCCCTGCTCGCGGCCGGCGGCCCCGAGGCTGCCCCGCCGCCCGGCGCGCCGCCGCAACCGCCGCCCCCTCCGGCCATGGAGCAGGTGCTGGAGGAAGACAGCGTGGCCGAAGCTGACCGCTGGCTGGCGGGCGTGGATGTGGGCGCCTATCTCGACTGCGCGCGCGAGCAGGGGGTGACGCTGCTCAGCGCCCACCGCACTGGGCCGCGCCCGGGCTTTGCCGAAAACGATCATGAGACGGCGCTGCGATCGGCCGCCGACGGGGCGGTCTTCGTCGAGTTTGATATCGGCCTCACCAGCGACGACCGCCTCGTGCTGATGCATGACCGCACGATTGACCGCACCACCAACGGGACCGGCCGGGTGGAGGACATGACATTCGGCGAGATCGCCGCCTTCCGCCTGGTGGATAATGACGATCAGACGCTGGAGGGCCGCGCGGATGAATTTCATGAATTCATGACCGCCATTGATGGCCGGGCCATCGCCCAGCTCGATCTGAAGGGCTCGCTCACCCATGAGCGCCTGATGCAAGACGTGCGCGAGCTTGGCGCTGAGGACCGCGTGCTGGTCATCACCTACCGGATGGATCAGGTCATCGCCCTGCACGCCATGGCGCCCGACGTGATGATCTCGGCGGGCATACGCTCGCTGGAGGATCTTGATGCGCTGGAAGAGGCGGGTGTGGACCTCAGCCGTATCGTGGCCTGGCTGGGTCTGGGCGATGGCGATGCTGAGCTGGACGCCGCGCTGGCTGAGCGGGGCGTAGAGACCAGTTTTGGCAATTTCCGCGCCGAGCGTGAGGGCGGCGTGGACTATGCCGCCTGGGCCTCTACCGGCGTCGAGGTGCTGTCGGTGGACAATGTGCCGGCGGCCGCGGCTGCGCTGGACGCCCGGACGCAGTCACGCGCGCTGCTGGACGCCTGCCCGGCCGCCCGGGGTGGACTCTGACGCTGTACGCGCCCCTTATGATATCGAAGCAGAACAACAGGAGGGCCTATCCAGGACCCGGCACGATCTTTTGCGCGCGGCGCTGGGCGCGCTGGCGTCCGCCGGCCTGATCACCACCGCCGCTTGCGGCGATTCCGGCAATGCGGCGTCCGGCGCCGCAGCCGGGTCGGCTGCCGCCGCGTCGGGCGCAGCCACTGCGGCGCGCGATGAACCTGCTGAGACCGATTGGCGCTACACGCTCGCGCCTTTGCCTTATGCCTATGACGCGCTGGAGCCGGTGATCGACGCCGAAACCATGCAGCTCCACCATGGCCGCCACCATCAGGCCTATGTGAACGGGCTCAACGCCGCGCTTGAAGCGCGGCCCGATCTGCAGGGCATGGCGCTGGAAGAGATTCTCGCCCGCGTCTCCGGCCTGCCGGTGGCGTTCCGCAATCATGGCGGCGGGCACTGGAACCATGACTTCTTCTGGAATTCCATGACCGCGCCGGGCACGGGCGGCGAGCCGTCCGAAGCGTTCGCCAGCGCCATCGACGAGGCGTTCGGCTCGCTGGAGGCCATGAAAGAGGCGTTCAACCAGGCGGGCGGCGGCCAGTTCGGGTCGGGCTGGGCCTGGCTGATCGTCAACGATGCGGGCGATCTGGAAGTGACCGCCACCCCCAATCAGGACAATCCGCTGATGGATGTGGCCGAGGTGCAGGGCACGCCGATCCTGGGCAATGATGTGTGGGAGCATGCCTATTATGTGCAGTACCGCAATCGCGGCGGCGACTATCTCGCCGCCTGGTGGGATGTGGTGGACTGGTCTGTGGCCAGCGAGCGCTATGCGTCCGCGGTCGAAGACTGACGCCTGAAAACTAGCGGCGCGATTGCGGCGCGGCGGCCATGGCGAGACGGGCGAGCAGATCGCCCACAATCGCCTCGGCCGGCGCGCCGGTGCGCTTGACGGCGCGCTCGGCCTCGAAGGCGCGCTGGCGGGCCTGATCCAGGCGCCGCCCGCGCCAGGCGCGCAGACCCTGCTTGAAGGCATCGGCGGGCGGCCCAAAGCGCGGGGCGCCGGCGCGCATCATGGCGCCCGGGTCCCCGCCTGCGGCGTGCACCTGATCAAACTGATCCAGGCGCCGCTGCAGGGCGCGCAGCACGCCCACCGCCGATGTGCCCCCGCCCATGGCCCGTGCATAAGCCAGATCAGCCCGAGCCGCATCACCGCTCAGGGTGGCGTCCAGGATCTGGTCCATGGCCGCGTCAGACCCGGCGGCGGAAATGGCGGCGATGTCGCTGCGGGTCACCGCATCCTCGCCCTCGGGGCGCTGCACCTTCAACCCTTTGTAAAGAATAAGCTTTTCAATCTCGCCGCGGGCCAGCGCCCGGTCGCCTTCGAGGAAGGGCGCCAGTACGGCGCGGGCATCGGGCTCCAGCTTCAGGCCTTCGTCGGCCAGCATGGAATCAGCCAGCTGCAACAGATCGCGCGCCTCGTCCGCATAGCAGGCGATGGCGTAGAAGGCGCGCCCGTCCTCGGCCGCCTTGCGCAGTTTTGAGCCCTTTTTGAGATCACCCGCCTCAATGACCAGCCGGGCTTCCGCCGGCGCTGCGCCCGATTCCAGCTCGGCGAGGAATCCGGCGACGGCGGCCATGTCGCCGGACAGGCGCAGGCGCACCAGACGGTCCCCGCCGGTGAGTGACAGCGCCGCCATGGCGTCGGCGAGCGCGGCCGGATCGCCTTTGAGATCATCTTCGGTCAGGCGTGTGACGCAGAACGGATCATCAAGGTCCGGGACCAGCGCGCCGGCCAGAGTCTTGGCGCGCTCGCGCACCAGCCCGCTATCAGGCCCGTAAATGAGGAAAACCTTCCCGTCAGCGGCGGGTTTCGCGATGAGACGGTCAGTGTCGCGGGCCTGTACCTTCACGGCCCCGGCCCCTAGGACGGGTCCGGCGCGCGCTCGCGCCGCCGCAGCTCGGCCGCAAGCGCCTGGGCCAGGCGTTCGGCCAGCACGCGCGCCGCGCGGGTTTCGGCGTCACTGCGCGCGGCGATCAGCGCCGCAGGATCGCCGGGCGCGTCAAACTGCACGGTTTCGCTGATCTGGCCGCGCACAGGCTCCGCGCCCTCACGTTCCAGCGAATAGCGGGTCTGGGCGGTCAGGCTGTAGCGCCGGGCCACCCCGCTGGCGGAAATGCCGATGGGTGATTCGCGCAGCCGGGTGGACAGCACCAGCCGGTAGGGGCTGGTCCCGTCGCCCAGATGCCGGCGCAGGGCGGCGTCAACCAGATAGTCGATCCGGTCTTCGCCCGACTGGATGGAGAGCCCTGGCAGGGACGCGTATCCCGGACCGGCATAGAGGGGCTGGAAGCCGCATCCGCCTGCCGTCAGCAGCGCCAGCCCGGCAGCCAGCGCCGCGCTCAGAGGCAGGAATCGGGACATGGCGCGGCCTCCGTTTCGGGCAAATCAGCCAGGAATGCGCTGGATCCGCAGCTGGCGCGCCCGGGTCAGGATGGCGTTCTCCACCTGAAGGCGGGTGGCGGTGTCCACATTGGCGTCGCGCCACTGACCCTCGCCCTCGCGCACCTGCTTGAACAGCTGCACGCTCAGCGCATCAGCGCGCAGGCGCGTGTCGAGAATATAGACCGTGGCGCGGAAGCGCTCGGACGGCGCTTCGGGAATGGCGTACCAGTCGGTGATGATCACGCCGCCGAACGGGTCGGTCTCGCTGATGGGCATGAAGTGCAGCACTTCCAGGCTGGCGCGCCACAGAAGGCTGTTCACCCCGATCCCGGACTCGCTGCCATCGACAGTGCGCGCCGAACCGCGATTGAACATACCACCCAGAAAGCCCCGTTCGCCGGCCGAGGCGGGCTCGGCGGGGCGCTCGCGGGTGCCGCAGGCGGTGACGGTAAGCGCGCAGGCCAGCGCGGCGGCGGTAAGGACAGGCAGGCGGGACAGGGTCATGCGGTGACGTCTCCGGACAGGGCGCGGGCGGAAAGATTCAGGTCTGACACCGCAGGGTTATACCATGCTGTACCACGCTGGCCAGCGCCGCGCGCGGGTGCTGCATGCGGTGCGGAACCGTGTCCCCGGCGCCACAGATATCGCCCGCGCTCGCCTGAAACCCCGTTGTCAGGCTTGACCGGCGCCCGCCCGGCTCTGCACAACTTGGCGCGCACGTCCGGGGGGACGGGGCTGAGCGGCGCGGACCGCGCGCACCGGGCCGTTTCTGGCCCTCCCGGCGCGGTCCGTGTACGTTCCTTTTAGAACGCCTTCCTTCCTGGCGCAGTCGGCCTGGCGTGACGATACAGGCGCCATGCGCCGCCCCATCCGACCGGACCCTTTCATGACCCGATCCGACCGTTTCGCCGCCGCCTGCAGCGCGGCGGTCTTGTGTGCGCTGGCCCCGCCCGCCGCTGTTGCGGCCGATTTGCCCGGCGGGCTTCAGGCGAAAGCCGAGGCCGATATCGATCTGGTGCTGGCGCCGGACCCGGCGGCGGCGCAATCGGGTCCCTATGGCGCTGTGGCCCTGCGCTGGAGCGCCGACGCGGTGCGGGCTTCGGGCCTGCGCTGGGGTCTTGATGTGGCGGGCGAAGCGCTCACCGGCGATGGCCGCCGCGGCCTGGCGCGCGCCCTGCCCGATTGTCCGGCCGGCCCCCGAGCACCGGACGGACGCGCGCGGGCCGGGCTGGTCAGCGGCCTGTCGGGACCCACTGGCGGCGCGCCGGCCAGCGGTCAGGCCGGCCTGTCCCAGGCTTCATTGTGGGTGCAGACCGGATTTGTCCGCCTGCGCGCCGGGATCGCCGAGGGCGCCGCCGGTCAGGAGCGGCCGGATCTGCCCGGCGCCCTGCGCACGCTGCGCGCCGATGGCGGGCTGATCGACCCCACAGGGCTCGCGCTGGCCGATACCGGGCTCAGCTTGGCCGGTCCCGCGCCCGGCCTGTCGATTCAGAGCCGGCGCCTGATCGGCCTGCGCGCCACGGCGTCCTATACGCCCGGCGCCGGATGGCGCAGCGTGGGACGGGCGCGGGCCGCCGGGCCGGATCTGGCGCAGATCGATGTGCGCGATGTCTGGGCGCTGGCCGCATCCTTTGACCGGCGCAGCCCGCAAAGCGGCGTGCGCTGGCGCGCCTATGCCGGGGCCGAGACCGCGCGCGCCGCCGGGCCGGATGCGGCGCTGATGCGTGACCCCTGGGTGGTGTCGGCGCGGATTGCGCGCAGTTCGGGCGATGTGTCGCTGGGGCTGGCCTGGCTGAAAACCAATGACGGGTTGCCGGGCGCGGATTACGAGGCGGTGAGCGCCTCGGCGGCGCTGGAGCGCGGCGACTGGCTGTTCAGCGCGGAGGCCTCCGCCGCCCGCGCCGGTCTGGCCCGCCGCGATGGCCGGACGCTTCAGCGGGCGGCTTCGCGCCTGGTCGGCGATCACGCGGTGATTGGTCTGGCGGCCAGCCTGGGACAGGAAACCGGCGCGGGCATGCAAGACCGGCGCCGCGCACGGCTCGCTTTGGAGGCGGGGTTGCGTTTTTGACACGGTTCGCCCGGCTTGAACGCGCCAGCCGCGAGAATGGCTTACTTCGTTAAACCTGATGCTATATATGTTACGGATCAGGCGCTGTACGCGCTTAGCAATCAAGGGCTGGAGCCCGGTCCGTCATGACGATGACACGACCCTTTTTGATGACGGCCAGCGCCGCCGCCCTCTTGTGGGCGGCGCCATCGGCTTATGCCGCCGAAGATCAGGGCGGGGTGCGTCTGTCGCTGTCGGGGCTGGCCTCGCCGGGCCATGTGCGTCTGGCGCCGGAGCTGGCGCGCCCGTCCGCCGATCAGGCCGGCTTGCAGCGCCTCATCAACGCCGCCGCACCCGCCACGGGCGCCGATCTGGACCCGGACGTGTTTGAAGCCCTGCGCGCCACGGCGGCCGAAGCCGAAACCGCCCGCGAGACGGACTCGCGCAGCAGCGAGCTGACCGCCGCCACCGGGCTTGACGATACGGGATCGGCCTCGGCCCTGCCCTGGTATCAGCGCTTCACCCTGGCGCCGGCGGAAACCCGCTCGGTCTGGGGCAATCGCACGGTTCAGGAATTTCAGATCCAGGCCGGCGCGCGCTGGGGCCTGACGCTGGGCTATAATGACAGCGAACGGCGCCAGCAGAGCTTCGGGCTTGAGGATTTCTCCGCCGGGGCCTTCTTCAGCCTGTCCGACCGGGTGCGCCTGGGCGGCCAGCTGCGCTTCACCTCCCCCGAAGACGAGATTTTCGGCGAAGAGGGCGAAGAACGCCGCCCCGAAATCCGCTTTGAGTCGGCGTTCCGGTTCTAGGTTTTCATGATTTGCAGGACTGACGGGCCGCGCGCTGTGACGCGCGCCAGGCGCATATTTGCGTCTGGTCATTCGAAAATGCGGGCCTGTACTGAGGGCGCGGCAGCATTTCGGACGCAGGGATCTGCGCCCGCATGGCCGGCCATCTGTGGCGCTCTGGTGAGCCCCTAGCTATCCAGGAAGCTGCGCAGTTTGCGCGACCGGCTCGGGTGTTTGAGCTTGCGCAGGGCTTTGGCTTCGATCTGGCGGATGCGTTCGCGGGTCACGCTGAATTGCTGGCCGACTTCTTCCAGCGTGTGGTCGGTGTTCATGCCGATGCCAAAGCGCATGCGCAGCACGCGCTCTTCGCGCGGGGTCAGGCTGGCGAGCACCAGCGTGGTGGTCTCGCGCAGGTTCGAATGGATCGCCGCATCGAT